>JAPJRA010000009.1:0-3899 GCA_030824835.1 Geminicoccaceae bacterium
GTCCTCTTCAGGTTTCCGGCAGTGAAGGTGAACCGTTGCGCATCTATGCCTTGATCAGCCAGAAGGGGGGCGCTGGCAAAAGCATGCTGGCCAGGCAATTGGCAGTCCTGGCCGGTGAATCCGGCCGCAGCCTGCTGATCGACCGCGATCCGCAGGCCACATCCGGCAAGTGGTGGCAGCGGCGACAGATGCTTCAGCCCACCCCGGCCGAGCCGGATCTGCTGGACCTCGGCAACACCAGCCTGACCATGGCGGCGAAAGCCCTTGGCCGGCAGGAAGGAAGCGTCTTCATCGACACGCGCCCGGCGGTCACCGAACCGGAGGCGGAAGCGGCGCGGGTGGCGAATCTGGTTATCGTTCCTGTCCGTCCCTCTTCGGACGATCTGGAAGCGGTCGGGGAGACGCTGCGCATTCTTCGCCGCCTGGACCGGCGTGCCGTCCTGGTCATCAACGCCGCCAAGAATGAGATGCGCGCGCGGGACGCCAAGGCGGCCCTGTCACGCTATCCGGTGCCGGTCTGCCCGATCCATGTGGGCGACCGCGCCATCTATCTCGACGCCTCGCTGGAAGGCCGGGGCGTGGGGGAGATGAAGGGCGCCGCGGCGCGCGATGCCCATGCGGAGCTGCGTGCCATCTGGAACTGGATTCAGGACACTGCCCATGACCCGGACTAACAGGAAAGGCCGGTCCCTCGCTGAGGTCATGTCCTCCATCGAGGAGGATGAGAGGGTATCGCCGCCGGCGGAGACCGATGCCGCGGCCGCTCCCCGCCTGTCCGGTCCCGTCATTGTTCCCGTCAATATGCTGGTCACGCCGGAGGATCGTCACCGCCTGCGACAGCTCAGCCTCGATACCGGCCTCAGCCTGCAGAAGCTTGGACATGAGGCATGGAACCTGCTCCTAGCCAGGCGCGGCCTGCCTCCCCTGACCGGCGTTTCGGCCAACGTGCCCAGTGGCCGGAAAAGGTCATGACCTTACTTACTGTAAACCTTCATAGGTTCAAAGGCTGTAGGGGACTGACCGTGCCGCGCTCTCCCGCCCTCGGAGGCCCTTGACGGAGGAATTCGGCTCTCCGCGGCGTCCACAGGGATACCGAAACAAGTTCGCCCAGGGCCTGGAAGATCAGAACTCTCAGGCTTTCGAAGCCCGCCAGCCATTCCCGGCATTCATCTGGTGGATCCCACCTCATGACCTCATGAGGTTCTGACCTTTCTAGGCGACAGCCTGCTGATACACCGCAGCGAAGCCGGCCGCCTGGCCGTGCGGCTTCATGGCACCATGTTCCCGCAGGGCATAGCCTCGCCCCCAGACCGTCTCGATCAGATTGGCCGCACCGGCGCGAGCGAGCTTCTTGCGCAGATTGCAGACAAAGACGTCGATGATCTTCATCTCGGGTTCGTCGAGACCGCCATAAAGATGGTCGAGAAAGATCTGCTTGGTCAGCACCGACCCCTTGCGCAAGGCCAGCAGCTCCAGGATCGCATACTCCTTGCCGGTCAGGCTGATGCTTGCGCCGGACACCGTGACGGTCTGGGACACCAGGCAAAGCGAGAGCGGACCAATCTTCAGCGTCGATTGGCTATGACCCTTCGAGCGCCGAATGATCGCCTGGATCCGTGCCAGAAGCTCGGCAGGATCGAAAGGCGCCACCAGCACATCATCCGCGCCGAGCGCGAAGGCATGAAGCTTCTCCTGCGCATTCTGAGGCGCCATGAGCAGGAGCGCAGGCGTCCGGAGCTGAGCCTCGCGCAACTTCCTCAGTGCTTCTGTCCCGGTCATATCGGAGAGCGCCGGGCCGATCAGGATCAGATCGTGCTCGTAGAGACGAAGCATCTCCAGAGCTTCCTCTCCACCGCTGACCTGCTCCACCAGGATGGATGCCTTTCCGAGGAAGGATTTGGTCTCAAGGGAGTGACCGCCTTTTTCCTCGACCAGAAGCACGCGCATGCTGCCACCCAATTATGCAACCGATGCGTGTACACATGCGCGGATTCTATATCTGGTGTAAAGGAAATTCACTTTAGGGTGATGTAAGTTTATGGTCGGTAAACTATCCGTGCGATTTCTCTCAAAAAACCTTACGGATCTCCGGAGTTCCTCGCCCCATCATCCTTCTCGCGGCATCGGCGCTATGGGGCTCGCCGTCACGCCGCTGCCCAAATTGAGAGCCTTGCCCAAGGCACGCGAGAAGTCATGGGCCGCCGACCAGCGGATATGGATGGCGTCGAAGAAGGCCTCACGGCTCACGACCTGGGCCGCATCGCCATCCCAGTACTCTGCCTGTGTTCCGCGCAGGCTTTCGGTCATCTCGCGGCGGAAGGCGGCGAGGGTCTTTCCCTGCGGGTCGCCTTGCGCCTTCCAGTCGGGATGCAGAGGCGTGGACACGACCATCAGGCGCCGGCCTTCCTGTTGCAGGCGCACCGCCAGGCTGTTCAAGGCAGCGAAGCAGGCCGGATCGGGGCCACGGACCATGCTGTAGTACAGGCCGCGGTCGCCTTCCATGTCGAGCGGACCGCTGCCATAGCGGTCGAAGACCAGGGGATCGACCTTGTTGTGGCCCGAACGCTTGCCGGCGATCTCAATGGCGTTCCGGATTAGGGAACTCGGCGCGAAGTAGCGCAGATAGAAACGCCAGGGAGACGCCTGGGCGAAGACATAGGCATCGGCATCCTCGCGGTTGAACACCTCCGCCGCGCTCTTCGAGCAATTCTCGAAGTCCTGCGGCGAGGCGATCATGACCACCTCCCGGATGGAACGGTTCCGGTCCAGCAGCCAGTTCGCCGCAAAGACGCTCTGATGCGCGGCAAGCCCACAGAAGGCGCCGTTGAGCGGCGCGATGCCCGGCGCCTGCTGGATCACCGCCTCGCCATCGAAATGGCGCCAGGCCACGGAGGAGCCCACCACCAGCAGGTTCGGCGATCGTTGCGGCGGATGATTCCGGTGAAATGCCAGCTTCTCGTCGACGCAAAGCGAGTTGGAAAAGGCGGGCGGAGGCAGGTTGCCGGTGGCTTGCAGGGTGAAGAGGATGGCGTAGAAGCCCATCAGCGCCGCCGCGGCGCTGCCCAGCACGGTCAGGATGTAGCGGGGCGAGACCGCGGGGGCCTCTCCCCCCTCCGGTCCCTGCTGGTCCCTTGGCGGCGCCGACATGGCTCAGCGTCCTTCCTTCTTGCGGGCAATCAGCTGCACGAAGTCGCCGACATCGTGCAGGCTCTCGAGCTCGGCCGTGCGGAAGCGGACGCCGAAGCGCACCTCTGCCGCCACCACCAGGTTCACATGCGCCTGGCTGTCCCAGCCGGGAACGTCCGCCGCCGTGGTCTTGGGCGTCAGGGTGATGCCGTCATCGTCGAAGACATCCTGAAACACTTCGGTCAGCGCGGAATAGATCTCGGCCTCGGTCATGCGGCTTCCACTTCGATGAAATGTGTGAGGGTCTGGGCGGCCCCCAGTTCGTAGCGCCAGAAGGTCGCGCCCGGCTCGGTGCCGGCGGGCGCGGGAAGGGGGGCGAAGCCCAGGCGGGCATAATGCTCGGCCACCATCCCGTTGCGCGCGGTCGGGCGGTACTCGCCGATCAGCGCCGTGGCCCCCTTGCGGGCTGCGGCACGGGCCAGGACATCCAGCGTCGCCTGTTCGACCTGGCGGCCGAGCACGCGGCAACTCATCAGCCAGGTGTCGATCAACAGCTCATTGGCCGCCAGGGCGGCGTCGGGGCGGGCGATCACCACGCTGATCAGCCCGTTGTCGCCGAAGCGATCGCGCAACCGCAGCGACAGCATCACCGTCTCCGGATCGGTGGAGAAGCGTTCCGTCTCGACCTCGGTGTAACGGCGGGTGGTCAGGTTGAACTGGTTGGTCTTGTTGATCAGCTGCGTGACGCGCGGCAGTTCGCCGGCACACTCTTC
>JAPJRA010000009.1:3909-21616 GCA_030824835.1 Geminicoccaceae bacterium
CGCCCACTTCCTTGACCGTCATGGTCATGGCCAGACGGCGCAGATAGCCTTCCAGATCCGTCGCCTGGTCCAGCGCCGCCTTGCGCTCGGCGTTCAGCACGTAGCTGCGGTTGCGCGCCGCATCGTCGGCGGTGAAGGTGGCGGCCTCGAAATAGCCGCCGGCAGCGACCGTCTCGGGGTAGTTCGCCACATCCTCGGGCAGTTCGGGCACCGCCACCTCGGGCAGTTCGCGGCGGACGATCTCGCGCTCGGCCGGGTTGTCATCGACGAAGACCAGGCTGTCGAGGCCGATGTTCAGCGTCCTGGCGATCTGCCGGAGATTTCCCGCCTTGTCGTTCCAATTGGCCATGAAGCAGGCGATGTCACCGCGCTTCAGCACCATCTCGGGGTGCCTGGCGAAGGCTTCCTCGGCCACCTCCTGGGTGTTCTTGCTGCAGACCGCCAGGATGACGCCGCGCCGGCCGAGCGCCGCGGCATAGCGCTGGAAGGCCAGGAAGGCCTCGCCGGTCGCATTGCCCTGGCCGAGCTTGATGCCGTCCAGCCCGTCATCGCCGATCACGCCGCCCCAGATCGTGTTGTCGAGATCGAGCACCAGGCACTTCCGCGACAGGCCGGCCACGGCCATGGCCACACGGGCCAGCAGGTCGCCGTAGAGCGGCGCCAGGATCGGGCTGACCAGTTGCTTCGCCTGGTGCCAGCGCACCGGATCGGCGAGCCCCGCCGCCTGGCCCTGTCGCGCCGCCATCCAGGCGAGGTCGAGCAACAGCACGCCATCCTCCCGCGCCGCAGCGCGGATGGCGGTGTTCAGCCGCTCGGTCACGGCATAGGGCGCCGCCGGCACCAGCGCCTCGAAGGAACCGAAGATCGGCGGGTCGGCCGGCACCAGGGTCTGTTGCACCACCTGCGCCCCGTAACGCTCGCGCGCCCGGCGCCAGAGCAGGCGCAGCTCCTCCACCCGGGCGGTGACGGCGGCCACGACCTCGGCCTCGGCGGCTTCCAGGGGCAGGTCGATGGGCGCGTCCCGGGCATCAAGGGCCAGCAGGATCAGTTGCGGCGCGAAGGCCGCGAGGTCCGGGTCCTCGCCCAGCAGGGCCTGGCGATACAGGCCATAGGGCGCGACATGCACCGAGAGCGCCAGGCGGCGGCCCAGGCCGGAGACCCGGATCGAGGGGACGAGGTGGTCCACGGTGTGGGAGGCCAGGATGGCGAGACGCAGCGGCGTCAGGGCCGGACTCTGCTGGCCCGGCGCGGCCGGGTCGGCCAAGCCTTCCGCAGCCAGGCGGTCGATCCGCCCGGTCAGGGTGAAGTCGCGGCGATAGCCGGAAAGCCGGATGGCCGCGGCCAGCCTGGCCCTGGGCTCGGTCAGGCGTCGGGCCTCGCCGATCGCGGCGGAAAGATCCGCATGGAGCGGCAGCCAGGCGAGTTGATCCATGATCCCGTTCTCAGAACTGGAAGTAGAGGAATTCGGTCGGCGCGGCCGAGAAGGCGCGGGCCAGGGCGAAGAAGCCGAGCAGGCCGATCACCACGCCGAAGGCCGGCGTCGGGCGCCAGGTTGCGCCCGGCAGGAAGGGCTCCAGCCAGCTCTGGCGCGGGCGCCAGCCAAGCGCGGTGCGATAGTGCCGCATCCATTGCTGGGTGTTCGGCAGGGTCCAGACGAAGGCCAGGAGCAGGCCGATCAGGGCCGCATCGGTCAGATTGAAGAAAGGTACGGCATCGACGGTCAGCCCGAGGAAGCCGACCAGGCCGGAGACCACCGGAAGGCCGGCCATCGCCGGCGGCACCACCACGCCGTTCAGCCCGGCCATCCCGGCCAGCATGGTGAGCGCCCCGGTCAGACTGGGTGCGCGGAAGAAGACCATGGCGACATTGACGCAGAGGAAGGTCAGCAGGACGGCCGCCCCGCGGTGCAGCCACCTGTCGCTGTCGAGCTTCCAGCCCCAGCGCACCTTCAGCGCCCGCCAGGCATGCGCCGCCACCAGGTAGAAGCCATGCAGCAGGCCGAAGGCCACGAACTGCCACCCCGCCCCATGCCAGACGCCGGAGATGAACATGGTCAGGATGGTCGGATAGGCCACCAGGCTGATGAAGGTGCCGAAGGTCATCTTGCCGCGGCGGGGCAGCGGCTTGCCGGCGGCGACGCGGGCGCGCGTCACCCGCATGACGATCGGGTTGTAGACATAGGCCGTCAGGAAGCGCGTCAGCGTCATGTGCCAGCGCGACCAGAACTCGATGACGTTGCGGGCCTTGTAGGGGCTGTCGAAGTTCGGCGGCAGGCTGATGCCGAAGAGCAGGCCGAGGCCGATCGCCATATCGGTGTAGCCCGAGAAGTCGAAATAGATCTGCAACGTGTAGCTCAGCGCGCCGCTCCAGGCATCGAGCAGCGACAGCGCCGCGCCGGCCTCGGCGGCCGCGAAGACGGGACCCGCATCGGCGCCCAGCGGATCGGCGAAGACCACCTTCTTGAACAGGCCGAGCAGGAAGAGCGTGGCGCCCACCGAGATGTTGTCGAAACGCGGCCGGAAGTTCCGGGGGTCGCTGAACTGCGACAGCATCTCCCGGTGGTGGGTGATGGGGCCGGCGATCAGATGCGGGAAGAAGGTGATGAAGAGGCAGTAGTTGAGGAAATCGTGCTCGACGACGGCGCCGTCATGCGCGTCGCTCAGATAGGCGATCTGCTGGAAGGTGAAGAAGGAGATGGCCAGGGGCAGGACAATGTTGGGCACGCTCCAGCCCAGACCGAAGGCATCGTCGACCGCGCCCACCAGAAAGCCCATGTACTTGAAGTAGCACAGCAGGATCAGGTTCGCGGCGATGCCCAGCACCAGCACGAGGCGCGAGGGCCTGCGCAGCAGATAGCCGCCCAGGACATAGTTCGCGACCATGCTGCCCAACAGGAGAGGCACGTATTGCGGGTCCCACCATCCGTAGAAGACCAGCGAGGCGAGCGTGAGCCAGACCCCGGCCAGGCGCTGCCGACCCGTTCCCGCCAGGACGAAGAAGCCCAGCAGCACGATCGGCAGGAAGCCGAGAATGAAGGTTGCGGAGTTGAACAGCATGGTCTGACCTTCATTCGGGCAGGCAAAGCGGGACGGGGCACACCGGCCAACCGGAACGTGTCCGGCATCGGCGCATATGTTGGATAATACTCAAAAATTATCCGATATGCGCGCGCCTGGAGAAGATCACAGGATTTTTACGATTTGTCTTCGTGAAATATTGCCATTTCATGACTTCCCGTTCATGAGGCCGCCGCGATGATCCGGGCTTTCCGCCGTGCCTGCAGCACCATGTGCAGCATCAGAGTGAAATAGGCGAAGGCCTCGAAGCCGTAGACCGCGACGTAGCCGATGATGAAGCCGTCGATGGACCAGTTCTGCCAGGCAGCGACCGCGGTCATGATCAGCATGCCCAGGAAGGACAGCGCGGCGCGGCGCGCCAGGGGCGCGAGCCAGCCGATGGCGGCCAGGACGGCACCGCTCGCCGTCTGCACCAGCATCAGGAAGAGCATGACGCAGATGGCGATGCGCGTGCTTTCCGACACCACTTCGGGGTGGCCCAGCAGGATGCCGAAGAACCTGTCGCCCAGGACATAGATGATCCCGGCGCCCACGGTGAAGGGCAGGGCACTGAGCCCGAAGGACAGCCGGATCCAGCGCATCAGCCTGGCCACGTCGTGCGCGTGATAGGCCTGCGTCTGATGCGGCATCATGGTCTCGGCCACGGTCAGGAAGGCGGTGACGCCGAATCGGGTCACCTTGTAGAACATGTCGAAGACGACCAGAGCCAGCGCGTCCCGGTAGATTAGCGGGATGACATAGTAGGGATAGATATAGATCAGGAACTCCGACAGGGAGAGCACGGCGGAGGCGGTGATGCCGCGCAGATCCGCCCGCAGCACGCGGAAGCCCTGGCCGATCCGCGCCCCGCTGAGGAAGCCGAGCCGCCGCCGCGCCACCAGGAAGAGCGCCACCAGGCCGGAAAGCCAGAGCAGCACGAAGCAGATGGCATAGACCGTCAGCGGCAGGCCGAAGGCCAGCGCCGCGGTCAGCAGCACCAGCACCAGGCGGCGCAGGAAATCGATGCCCTCGGTCAGCACATAGGCATCGAAGGCATTGGCGGCGAGACGCAGGATCATCCAGGGCAGGGGCAGGACCGACCCGGCGAAGAGCAGCAGATAGATCGGCCGATAGGCCGCCAGCCCGAGATCCGCCGTCCAGAGCGCCACGCCGAAGGCCAGCGTCGCCAGGATGGCGGCGGCCGAATAGCTCCACAGCGCCGCGGCGACGGCGCTGCCAAGCTCCTGCCGGGAGGAACTCTCGGGATGCAGGAAATTCTGCCGCATCCGTCCGAAGAGCCGCAGCGAGATGCCCAGATCGGCCTGCAGAACCAGCGAGGCGAAGGCGATGACGGTCGCGAAGAAAGCGTAGTCGTGCAGACCGACCTGCCGCACCAGGCTATAGGTCAGCAGGAAGCTCCAGAGCGTTGCCAGGGCAGTGTTGGTGGCCTTCAGCAGGAAGAAGGTCGCGGATTTCCGCGCCGCCGCACTCTTCAGCATCAGCGCCGCCCCAGCCAGCGCTCGGCACGGTCACGCAACCTGTGCCGGCCGGCCTGGACCGCGAATTTTCCGCCCCGCAGCCACCGCGTCAGCCTGGGCGGCAGGGAGGAGGCGCGCAGTTTGGCCACGGCGGACACGGCTTCGGCCTGCGGTGCGAGGTCGATCAGGAAGCCCGCCGCCAGGGCGCGCAGGCACCATTCCAGATCCTCCGCCTCGTCCCAGGCGACGGCCTCGTTCAGCGGGCAGCGCTCGTGCACGTCCTTGCGGACGCAGAACAGCCCGCCATCGACATAGGGCAGACCGCGGGCATAGAGGTCCAGATAGCGTTCCGCCGGCACCCGCCGCAGGCTGGAGGGCGTCAGCCGCGGCACATGGCCTGGGAGGCCGGTATCGTGCACGCCGAGGGAGAGATAATCCTCCCGCGCCCCGTCGCCCTGGATGAAGACGCGGGGCGTGATGATCTCGAACTCCTCCGGCACATGGCGCAGCGTGTCGGGCGCCAGCAGCACCCGGCTGTGCAGGATGGCAATGCGAGGTCCCTTCAGGGCGCGGATCAGCGCGTTCTTCTTCCGGCAGATCATCACCCGCGGGCCGGGCGGCAGGTCGTGAGCCAGATAGCCCACCTGAGGGTAACCCTCGAGGCAGGCCTCGCCCCCCGAGGGGCCGCAGACCAGGATCTCGCCCCCCTGTTCCGGCCGCAGTTCCGGCTGGCGCAGCAAGGCGTCGAGGCAGGCGTGCAGCCGGGGCAACTCGGCCTCCTGGCCAGAGAAGACCACCCCCGCGCCCCATCCCGCGGGCGTCGGCGGCCGGGTGCGGACCAGTTCGATCTCTCCCTTGTCGGTATCGAGCCGCAGGGGATCGGCCTCACCGGCGGTCAGCTTGTAGGTCCATTGCCGGATCAGCTTGAAGGAAACGAAGCGGGGCCAGAGATCGAAGACATTGGGCGAGTTGTCCTGCACCAGCAGCCGGCCTCCCGGCTGCAGGGCCCAGAGGCCGTACTTCAGCGCATGCGCCATCAGGTTCCGGTAGATCAGCCGCTCCGTGCGGATGACCACGCGGGACAGGCCCCGCATCGTCTTCAGCCGATACAGATCCTCACGGCCGGAGACGGTGAACTCGCTCATGGCTTGGGTCTTTTCCTGTTGCTGCGGCATCGGGCCCGTTCAGGGCCGGCCCACGACGCCCCTGGCCCAGTCCCGCAGGGCAGGAAAGGCATGAAAGGTGCCATCCACCCCCGCATGGGCCGCGCGGCCGCTGCCGCCGTCATGCAGCTTCTGGAGCGTGGCGGCATTCAGGACCTGCTTGCTGGCCACCACGTCGCACTCGGCATCACCGATGAACCAGACCCGGTCGCCCCTCTCCAGCTCCAGCTTGGCGGCGGCGATCTCGAAGGGTTTGAGGCCGGACTTGTCCACCCCGGCCTCCTCCGAGGTCACGACGGTGTCGAAATAGCGATCGATGCCGAAATAGACGAGCTTGCGGAACTGGATCTGCGCCGTCAGGTCGGTCACCAGGGCCAGCGGCAGGCCGGCGGCGCGCAGCTCGATCAGGAGGTCCTCCGCGCCGTGAAACAGCCGGGCGCTGGTCATCAGGGTGCGCCAGTAGGTCTGTTCCAGGTCAAGGGCGATGGCAGGCTGGCTGTTCAGCCCCAGCAACTCGATCATCCTCTGGAAGTAGAGCAGGCGGTTGTGCGAGCTGGCGGTCGCCCCCAGCATCCGCTTCGTCTCCTGCCGGGCCCGGCGGAAGGCGTCGTCGAACTGGGCCGGCTGCACCTTCAGCGCCTTGCCGACCTTGTTCCGGACCGCCTCCATCGCCCGCTCATGCGGCCGGCCATATTCGTAGAGGGTGTCGTCCAGATCGAAGAGGATGGCGCGCGGCTTCTCCCGCAGGGCCTCGGCGTTCAGGATCTTCATGATACCTCCTCAGCGGCGCTTCGGCGTCAGCTCGGCCAGCTGCAGCAGGGTGATCAGCTGCATGATGCCTGTCATGCCCGGGTGCCAGGCCGGAATGCGGGCCAGCAGCTCCTCCAGATGCGGCACCAGCTGCTGGGCGGTGAACTGGATATCCTCCGCCTGGACGTCGCTGCCATCGATGACCAGCTCGGCCATGGCATTCATGCCGGCTGCCTGGGTGACATCGACCTGGGCGCCGCACAATGCGATCAGCAGGCGCGCCAGCCGGTCCAGGCTGATGGCGCTGCGCATCCTGACCCGGAGCTTCAGGGGAATTGGACCTTCCTGCTCGATGTCCTGCAGCGAGGCGGGGTCGGCCGGCAGCAGGGAGAAGACGACATCGGCATGCTCGCGCTGCGGCCGGATGAAGGCCTCATAGTCCTGCATGCGCCGCTCGATCGAGGACAGGACCCGGTCGAGGCTGTGGCCGCGCTGCTGGACGTCACGCCGGATCTTGAAGAAGCGGCGCAGGCTCTCGTCCATGTCGAGATAGATCGCAACATCCAGCCGCTCGCGTAGCGCAGCCGGATACAGGGCGTGCAGCCCGGTCACCATCACCACGTCGCTGGCCTGGATGCGCCGCGGCGGAGTGAAAAGGCCGGTGGCATGGTCGTAGTGGCGGCACATGATCGGCCGCCAGGCGATCAGCGACAGGGCATCGCGCGTGAAGGCCTCGAGGTCGTTGGCCCGGGGATCGAGATGGGTGAAGGCCTGCCACAGCTTCCCGCGCCGCTCGAAGAGATGGTAGTCGTCGCCGGAGACGCCGGTCACGGCCCCTTCACCGAACAGTCCGGCCAGGGCCAGGGCCAAGGTGTCCTTGCCGGTGCCGCTGTCGCCGGCGATGCCGATGGCCAGCGGCCGCTGCGACAGGCCGAAGAAGTCGTTCTCCTCCAGCCCCCTGCGGAGCATGGTCAGGGCCAGCACCACGCCAATGGCGGTCAGCATCGAAGCGGTGATGGACGTGACGCGCAGGCTGGCCATGGCGTCCTCAGGCATCCAGCCGCCCCAGCCCAGCGGCAGGCCGAGCAGCGGCACGGCCGGTGTCACGGTCACCACCAGCTTCGCCAGGATGAACGCCAGCCCGAAGGCCACCGCCAGCGCCGAGCCCCGCTCACCGGCCCGCATCTGGTAGGCCACCAGGAAGGGCACCACCCAGAGATACCAGCCAACCGCCGAAGGGGTCAGCAGCAGGACCACCAGATAGGCGACGCCCAGCACGGTAAAGAGCAGGTCGAAGCTCATCCGCCCCACCTTCCAGGCCCCATAGAGCCCGAGCAGGTAGACGATCGGCATGATGTAGAGCTTCTGGCCGCCGCCCAGCATGATGTCGAAGTCGAGGATGGAGATCATCCCCGGATTGGCCACCAGCAGGCGCGGATTGCTCGTCAGCATCTGGTGCAGGCCGGGCGACAGGAGCAGCGGCGGCAGGAGCAGCAGCCCTGCCACGCCCAGGCTGCCGAGCAGGAAGCGGGGCAGGGTGTCCCGATGCCGCCGGTGGCTCCAGAGGAAGACTGCCAGGAAGGGCAGGATCGCCAGGATGCCGATCCTGGCGGCGATCGCCAGACCCAGCAGGGCGCCGGCACGGCGCGGCGCGCCCTGCTGCAGCAACAGCAGGGTCCCGGCGACCATCAGCGTCGGCACCACATCGGTGTCGCCATGCCAGTAGGTGATGAACAGCACCAGTGGCGAGAACCAGTAGGCGAGGAGGACACGATCCACCGCGCCCTCGTTCATCCGGCGCAGCACCAGCAGCAGGGCGTAATCCGCGACCAGCAGGCTGAGACCGAGGCCGATCTGGGCCAGGCGCATCCCGCCGCCGGCCAGATGGTCGGCCAGCATCCCCAGCGCCACGAAGGGCGCATGGAAAAGATACATGACCGGGCCATAGAAGAATTCCGGCGGGTGATCGCCATGGTGCAGGAACTGCGTCCAGGGATCCAGGCTGGGCGCCGCCAGGGTCTCCACCATGAAAGGCGTGAACCAGTCCGCCTGGATCTGTGGCACCAGCAGGAGAATGGCCGCGAGCCGCAGGAGAAGGCCGAGCAGGAACCAGTGATTGCTCCGCAGATCCGCGGGAATCAGCGCCAAAGCTCGGGCACCTTGGTACAGACGGCCTCCGCCGTGATCCCCTCCCGCGCCAGCAGGCCGCGCATCGCGGCGATCTCGGCGGGATCAGTGCGACCCTGCAATTCCGGCGAGACCAGGCACAGCCTGAAGCCCGCCTCCTTCAGCCGCGCCGCCGAGGCCCGATCGAGCGGAAAGCGGGTGAAGCAATCGACCCAGACCCAGTCGATCCGGCCCGCCAGGCTGAGCGCGGTCTCCACCGTCTCGAACTCGGAGACCCGCACGGCGCAACGGCGCTCGCCACGCTGGGCGGTGCGCACCAGGAAGGGGAAGGATTGGTCGAGGAAAAAGAAATCCTCGATGCCGCGCTCCGCCATCAGGGCGAGCAGGCGGTCCTCCAGCCCTTCCTCCTTCACGTTCAGGATCAGCGTGCCGTGGCGATAGGCGGCAAGCCAGTCCTCGAAGTCCAGGGCATCGACCACGAAGGGGTCGTGATGAATGACCAGCCTGGACCCCTGGCTGCGGATATCGACCTCGATACCGTATTCGGCCGGGGTCGCGGCGAGTTGCTCCAGCGTGTTGCGACGATGGGCGATCAGGATCATCGGCTGCTCTCGGTCTGCGGTGCGCGCCCGCGCGGGGGAGAAGGACGGGCGGTTACCAGGACGGGGCGGCCAGAGGGACCGGCCGCGGCGAAGGCACGGCCCTATAGCGCGCCTCCAGGGCCGCGACAGCCCCTGGCGGGACATGCCGGTCGTGCTCCAGCCGATAGGGATGCCGGTCCCATTTGTGGAAGCAGGACTGCCAGTACTCGAAGCTGCGCAACTCGTCCGGCGTGCCCCAGCCGAGATAATGCGCCACCTCGAAAAGGCGGCACTCCAGGCCCAGGGCAATGGCATCGTTGATGCAGGTGTCGATGTAGAATTCGCCGTTGACCCGGGCTTCGCGGGCGATCATGCGCTCCGCCGCCGCGACGAAGTCGCGCAGGCGCCGGAAGGTGAAGGCACCGATGACGATCGGATCGGTCACCGGATCGGCCAGCGGCTCCTTGACCGCGACCCGACGGATGCGTCCCTCCGCATCGGCCTCGATCCAGCCGTAGGATTGCGGGCGGCGGCGGGCGGCGGAATGGCCGCGTATCCCCCAGACCAGGACGTCCGGCCCGTTCCCGTGCAGCAGGGCGGAAAACTCCGCCGGCTCGAAGATCACGCCGTTGTCGCAGGCGCCGATGGTCAGCGGCTGGTCGGGGTCGAGCCCCGCCAGCCCCGCCAGGCAGGTCCGCGCCTGGCCGTCGGTCAGCCCGTCGAGCAGCACCGTCTCGGATCCCGCCACCTCGGCCGCCAGGGCTTCGGTGATCTCGCCAAGTCCCGGCAGGTCGCGGCGCAGGATGAAACGGCGGCGCGGTGCCTTGGGCAGGTCGGCCACCGCCTGCACGGCCATCGGCCGGCCCGACACGGGGATCAGCGGCTTGGGCCGGTCGTAGCCGGCATCGCGGAAGCGCTGCCCGGCACCGGCCATGGGCACCAGCACACAGCCTTCCTGCGCCGGCGGCTCCGGCGATCCGGCCAGGGCAGCGAAGGCGCGCGACCAGCGCTGATAGTCCTCGAGATCCGCTGGCGTGCCCCACTGCATGAAGTGCTGCAGTTCATAAACGGCGACCGGCAGGCGTTCGGCCAGGATCGGCTTGTAGGCAAGGCTCACATAGTATTCGCCATTCACCGAGATCTGCTGGCGGACCGTCTCCTCGCAGGCCCGCCGCAGCAGCGCGGCGCTGGCGAAATAGTAGGTGCCGCTGGAAGCGTATTCCTCCATCGGCGCTTCGGTGAAGGGCTGCTTCTCCTGGATGTCCCGCACCCAGCCGTTCTGGTGGCGCAGATAGGCGTAGTAGGTCGAGCCCAGGGAATGCGGATGGAAGCCGCGATAGGCGGGGATGGCGCCGGCGCATCCGGTTTCCCGCGTGAAGCGGACGAAGTCCGGCCAGTCCCAGAAGCAGGCGAAGTCGCAGTAATTGACCACCACCGGCCGGTCCGGATCGAGCCCGTCCATCGCCTGCAGCACGGCATGCACCGGCCCGAGCTTGTGTGGCGCGACAGGCACAATCCGTCCGGTCGGGCAGAGTTCGCGCAGGATGGCCTCCATCCTGTAGGCCGGCTCGGCCAGATGGTCGGCATTGCAGATGAAGGTGACGTCGGTCTCGCCAGGAAAAAGGTCCAGGACGTGCGCGATGATCGGCTTGCCATCCACCTCGATCAGCGGCTTCGGCACCGGGTAGCCGGCGCGGCGGAACCGCTCGCCAAATCCTGACATCGGAATGACGATCTGCATGCGAGGGGCCTCCAGAGTCGTGACGCTCCCCATCACAGAGACGCCGCATTGAGGGATTGCCGGTACTTCTCGGCATCCCAGTCGAGCAATTCGGCCTCCTGCGACACATCCAGGAACACCAGGGGCGCGGCCGGGTCCAGCCGGGGCAGCACGAGACCGAGGCAGGCTGCCATCTCCTCGGCCCCCGGCCCGAGATCGGCGCGCAGCAGGGCGCCCGCGCCGGCCACCAGGACCAGGGCCGGCCCCTGCGGGTTGCGGCAGGTCCGCAAGTGGTACTCGGCTTCGGAAATGCTGGAGGTGGGAATGGGAGAGGGACCCAGGAAGACCACATGGTCCGGGTAAAGGGCGCCCTGGCTGGCCATCGCCAGGCTCACCGGGTCGGTCGCCGCCGCATGGGCCTCCGCCAGACAGGCAGGGCGATACCGGCCCTCGGCGATGCGGGCCAGGCGGGCCAGGGTGGCCTGATCCGCCGGCGGCGTCGACCGCGCGGTCACGGCCAGCCGCGTTTCCACCTCCGTCAGCAACGCCGCCGCAGCCGAGGTGGTCTCGGCTCCGATCACCAGGCCATGATTGGCCAGCAGCAGCACATCCGGCCGCTCCGGCAGGACGGAGCGCACCGCCTGGGTCAAGGGAAGGCCCGGCTTGGCGTAAGGCACCCAGGCCCAGCGCAGCCCCTTCAGCCGTTCCGCCGCCCGATCCCGCCCATCGGCGCGAACGGCGAAGGCCAGGGCATTCACCGAATGGACATGCAGGACGACGCGATGCGGCAACAGGGCATGCAGCGTCGTCTCGATCGAGGGGCGCAGGACGGCCCCCGGATCGAGACGGGACGGCATGGCCGGATCCGATTCCAGTGCGGCCAGCCGCCGAAGGATCTGCGGCAGGTCGAGACCGACGAAGATCGGCTTCTCCTCCGCGCGGGCCAGCCAGGTGCCTGAGGCCTTGACCCAGATCTCCCGCTCACCGCGCTTGAGCGAGGTATTGCCGCCGGCGCCCTGGATCAGGTGCCGGTCCGCACCGATGCGGGCGGAAAGGGCCACCAGGGGCGCCAGATCGGCAGCCAGGTCCGGTTGCCGGACCCTCTCTTCCCGCGTCATGGCGCGAAATCCGAGAGGCAGGCGGTCCGCGCCACCCTGTCAGGCTTCATTCTCTATCACTCTGCACAAATTGCTGTCCCGCCTGACAGCCCGGATCAGGCTTTGCCGGTGTCGATGGCCTGGCCCAATGAACTGTAAGTCTTTGTCTGTTTTGCCGCAGATCGCAGTGGAGCGCCACGCCGCTCCTCAATGGCCTCCAGCAGCAGGCGGCCCCGATCAGCCCAGTCGAAGGCATCCGCAGCCGCGGCGAAGGCGCGCTCCTGCCAGGCATTGAGCTGCGCAGGCTGGTCGATGACGACCTGGACACGCCGCAGCAGGCCATCCAGCTCCGGCTCCAGCAGCATCTCCGCCTGCACCTCCGGCGGCAGGCCGCTGGCGCAGGCTGAGAGCGCCGCCACGGGCACGCGGTTGAAGATGTATTCCAGCAGCTTCATCTTGAAGCCGCCGCCGATCGGCTCGGCCAGCACCGCCATCCGGGCGGCCGCCAGATGCGGCGCCGGATCCTCGACGAAGCCGGTAAAGCGGGCCGCCTGGTAGCGGCCCTCGAGCGTGCGCCGGAAATCCTCTGGCATGTCGCCGACCACGCGGATCTCGATCCCCGCCCGGGCCAGAATCGGATCGGCCTTGTCCAGGAAGATGCGCAGATTGGCCTGCTTGGCGGACCAGCGGTAGGAGCCGAAGAGCACTACGGCGCGCGGCGTCTCCGGCCCGATCCGGCGGGCGGCCACCCGCGTGCCGTCATAGCCCGGCACCAGGGTCAGCACCCGGGCGGCCGGCGCATCGGCGGCGAAGAGCGCCGCGTCGGCCTCGGTGATGGTGGTGACGAGGTGGCTGTTGCGCGCGATCCAGCGTTCGAAATGCCGGGTCTTGAGGTAGTTCTGCCCCAGATAGAGCCGCTTGCCGAGGGAGGCGGTGGCATCGCGCCACTGCATCCCGGTCACGCTCGCCTCATGGTCATGGGTGACGAAGACGAAGGTCGGATCGCCGGCGAAGAGATGCCGGTGCCGCAGCGCCCAGCCCATCCCGTACTGGTCCACCACCACGGCCTGCCAGGGACCCTTCCGGGCCAGCTCGCCCAGCGCCGCGCGATAGGCCGGCACGTCATGGCGCGCCGCCACCAGGGGCATGGGGCTGGCCAGGGCCGACAGGCGCCCGCGCGGCTGGCCCGGCACGACATGCCAGGTGATGCCGGACATCGGCTGGGGCGGCACCTCGGCGGCGAAGCCGGCGAAGGTCACCTCCGCCCCCGCATGTCCCAGGGCGCCCGCCAGCTTGGCGGTATAGATCCGGTCTCCCGCCGTCCAGGGAAAGGGCAGGGTCCGGGCGAGCCAGAGGCAACGGGTCATGCGGCGATCTCCGGGACAGCGCGGAAGCCGGGCGCCTCGTCCCGTGCCGAGAGCTGCTGGATGTGGTCCGCCAGCCGCAGCGCCAGGGCGACGATGGTCAGGGTCGGGTTCGCGTGGCTGCTGGTCGGGAAGACGGCGGAGCTGGCCACGAAGAGATTCGGCACGCCATGCACGGCGCAATCGGCGTCGACCACGCCGTCCCGCACCGTCTCCGCCATGCGCGCCGTGCCGATGTGATGGCCACCGACCGGGGTGGAGGCCCGCACCTCGGCCTCGATCGTGGCATCGTCGAATTCCAGCTCGGCGCAGCCGGAGCGGGCGAAGGCGGCGCGCGCCACCTTCATGCCGCGCACCAGGCTGTCGATGTCCTGCGGGTGCAGCCGCCAGTCCACCTTCAGCCGCGGCATGCCATGCGCATCGCGCGCCGTGGCCAGGGTCACGCGGCTGTCGGGATTGGGGATCTGCTCGGCATTGACGTCCAGCGGATAGCGCCCGTCCCGCGCGCGCACCACAACGAAGGGCAGCTTGCGGCTGGCGAAGGTGCGCTTGCGCAGCCAGGCCTGGCCGAAGCGCAGCACACCAGGGGAATCCCGCAGCACATTGGTGGCGTGGGAGAACCAGAAGCGGCCATCCCGCACCATCTTGCCGCGGTTGGCGATCTCGATGGTCGCCAGCTTGCGCCGGTATTCGGGCAGGATGGCGTCCTTCACCAGATACATGGCCGAGAGCACGCCACTGCCATGCGCCGGATCGGCGATGAGCGGATAGTGCAGACGGAAGATGGTGTTCAGCAGCCCCTCGCGCCGCTGCGCCTCGGCGGAGAAGGAGAATTTGCGGCGGACATAGACGCCGTCCTCCGTCATCTCGAAATCCAGCGCGACCGGCCGGTCGGAAGGGCGCAGGCGCAGCCGGCCGAGCGTGTTCTCGGCATGACACATGTAGTAGCGGCCGAGCGCTCCGCCGGCATTGCCCAGCCCGCCACGGCGGCTGCCGTCGGAGGCCATCAGCAGGCGCGGCACCTCCAGCCCGCCGGAGGCCAGCACGTAATGCCGGGCCCGCACGGTGAAGCCGCGCCCCGGCGCACTGGCGCCTTCCAGCCGCTGCACCGGCCCGTCGCCCTCCGGCGTCACCAGACGGAGCGCCTGGGCGTTCAGCAGGATGCGGACCCCGGGCGCGGCGGCGAGGCGGGCGAAGGTGGACTTGCCGAAGTCGGTGGGCCGGCTGAAGCGCTCCAGCCGCGAGGCGACGATATCGGGATCGCTGAAGCCCTCGATGGTCGGCGGCGCGGCGGGACCGAGCGCCTCCGACACGTCATAGGCATAGGCCCCGGCCTCGCACAGCTCCTGCGCCCGGGGATAGTAGGCGGCCAGATCCCTCCAGGCGATCGGCCAGCCGCTCATCGGCACCCAGGGGCGCCGCTCCAGGTCGATCGGGTCATAGGGCACGCAGCGCCCTCCCCAGATGGCCGTGGCGCCGCCCAGCACGCGGCGGCGGTACATGTGCGGCGGGGAATGCGACGAGCCCTCGGCGACCTCGCCGTTCAGCCCTTCCTGCGCCGCGGCGTCGAACTTGCGGCCACCGGCCTCCAGCACCAGCACGGACAGGCCGCTCCCCTCCAGCGCGCTGGCCAGGGAGAGGCCGGCCGCGCCACCTCCGACGATGCAGAGATCCGCCTCCAACTCCACACCGGGCGTCAGGGACAAGGCGTCGAGGATCATGCCGAGGTCTCCAGGGGCCGCGAGGGCGGCGAGGTGATGGAGCGGGCCGCCTCCACGGCCTCATCCAGGTGCCGGGCCGAGGTGGTGCCGACCAGCGCCACGGACCGTTCGAACTGCAAGGCCGCCCGCAGGGCCGCTGCGCGGGCCGCGGCATCGCCCGCCTGTCCCGCGAAGATCTCGCGCAGCATCAGGCCGATACCCTGGCCCGCAGCCTGCGTCAGGGCCGGGCGCATGGCCTGGGCCACGTCCAGGGGCAGTTGCAGGGCCGCGACCGAGGGCAGGCGCAGCGCCTCCCGGGCCGCCGCGCCGTCATCGCAGGAGATGCCCCAGGCGCGCAGCTTGCCGGCCTGCACCAGGCGGTCAAGCAACTCGAAGGGCGCGCCCTGGCGGATGGCCTCGGCCGAGGGGCTGTGCAGCAGGAAGAGATCGATCCGCTCGATGCGCAGGCGCCGCAGGCTGGCCTCGACCGCACCTTGCAGATGCGCCGGGGAGTAGTCGCGCGGCAGCGGCGCGGCCCGCCGGCTGGCGATGGCGCTCCGCAGGCCAGGCAGGCGGTGGACCAGTTGGCGCAGCGGCGACTTGGCCAGGGCAACGACACGCTGCGTGGCGGTGAAGCGCTGGCCGGCCTTGGTGACGATGGTCACCTCATCCCGCCGCCCCGCCAGGGCGCGGCCGATCAGCCGCTCGCTCTCCCCCTGGCCATAGATATTGGCGGTGTCGAAGAGCGTCACGCCGGCATCCAGCGCATGGCGAAGCAGGGCCTCGGCCGCTGCCCCGCCGCAACCGCTCAGGGTCGATCCAAGGCGGCTGCAACCGAGGCCGAGGATGGAGGCGGACAAGCCGCTACGATCGCCCAGGAAGGTCACGGGCAGACTCAAGGTCATAGGGCAGGCCTGGTGCTAAGGGGCGCCCAACCGGGCGGCGTGGAATCCTGAACCGCCGCCGGCCGCTTGGGCAGGACGCAGAAGATCAGGATCAGGATCTGCAGCCGGGGGTCGAGCAGCATGCCGCCGAAGGTCATGTAGCCGATCAGCATCGCGGTGCTGATCCAGCCCGAGGGGCTGGCCCGGAACAGGGCGGTCAGGAAGAACGGCCAGAAGACCGCCGAGCCCAGCAGGCCATACTCGAACAGGATCTTGGCCCAGGCCGGATCATGCGCCTCGTAGGGCACCAGCTTGGCATGCTGGGCATAGGAGCCCGGCCCCAGGCCGAAGAGAACATCCTGCGCCGAGGAGAGCAGGAACTGGCCGATCAGCCAGGCGCCGGCGATGAAGCGGGCCGTGGCGCTGGAATTGTCGCTGCCGAACTCGTTGATCCGGTTGAGCAAGGCATCGGCGTTCCACAAGCCGCCCGTGACCAGGGCCAGGACACCCACCGCCGCCATGGCCGCGATGGCGCCATAGGCCCGACGATGCAGCAGCACCCAGGGCAGCAGGAACAGCAACAGGATCAGGCCGGTGCCGGAATAGGAGGTGGGCAGGGCGATGAAATAGAGCAGCAGGCGCCAGGTGGCACCGAAGAACAGCAGCTCCAGAATGATGGCAATCGCCAGATACTGGGAGAACGTGGATGGTTCGAGCAGGAAGAAGCCATTGCTTTTGAAGTAGGGCGAATCCCAGGTCAGGGGATTGGCCGTGTTGAAGTTCGGCAGCAGGAATTCCTTCGGAACAATGTTGCTGAAGGTGAAAAGATCCGCCGAATTCATGAAGAACTGCGCCACATACTGCGCCACACCCAGGACCGCGCAGACCAGAACCATCTTCTGAAAGGCCCGGACGCAGCCCTCCAGCACGCCCTCCGGGGAGCGCAGCGAGAAGATGAAGGGCGCATAGATAATGAGCATCAAGGCCATGGAGGGCACCGAGGCGGCGCCCGCATTCATCGCCAGGCTGAGCGAAACCACCGTGGCCAGGACGAAGAACATCGCCGTCCGGACCGGATCGAGCACGAAGGCGCCGCGCAAGGCCAGAAGCAGCATGACCACCAGGGTCACGATCAGGTTCAGGGCGATGCTGTCGTCGCCTGCCGGCAGCCCGAAGCGCTGCAGGAAGATCGAGGCGAAGAGCGCGACCATCAGGCAGCGCCGGACGAAGGCGGCCTCCGCCGTCTCTCGCGAGGCCGCCTGTTCCGGCTCCTCGCCAAACGACAGGGCAGGCCCGGTTGGGAAGACTGGCTCCGAAGCGTCCAGCCGCAGGGGCGACATCATGATCAGCTCACACAGCCAGAGAAAACGACGGAAAGGCCTGAGCGCGGCTTCCGCTCTGCTTGCTGCACCGCGAAGAGAGGTTTACGAAACCTCCCAAATCCCATGGCGGTGTCCTACAGCAGGCCGGTATCGGGAGCCAAGCCTGACCCAGGGCCGTGCCGGAGGGGGAACAACCGGCGAGGCGGGCAGGAGCAGACGAGGCCATGGCGAACTTCCCCCGAAGCGAACGGAGCCCAGAGGACGGCGCCCAGAGCGAGAGCATGCCACCTCCAGGCAGGCGTCAGAAGTATCCGACGGGGTGGCGACGAGCACCGTCGGTGTGAATACACCAGAAAATGGTCTACTGATCCTCTTAATGGTGCATTTTCTCAACCGCGAGCCACTTTTATGTGAGCAATGCACGATTATTTGGACAATCGCGAGGCTCGTGGTTATGGAAAGATG
>JAPJRA010000487.1 GCA_030824835.1 Geminicoccaceae bacterium
CGCCGTCGACAGTGCGATGGGGCGGCGGGCGCGGCTGGTCCGCGACCTGCCGGCACTCGTGCCACCGCTCACCCTGGTGGTGGGCGCGCAGGATCGAGCGATCCGGCCGGCCGAGGCGAGGCGGGTGCAGGCGTTGCTGCCGAGCGCGCGCATCGTCGAGATCCCCCGGCTCGGCCATCTGGCCCATGAGGAACGGCCGGAGGCGATCGCCACGATCATTTTGGACCGCGCCAAGCCAGATGACGTCTTTCCCTGACGTAAACATAAGTTTACAGTCGAGCCGTGGATACATTGACACCCTCCTTCCAAGCCGGTCCCGTCGCGTCGACGGCGCGGCCGCACGTGGTCGTCATCGGCAGTGGTTTCGGGGGGCTGGCGGCCGCCGTGCGCCTCGGTGCGCGCGGCTACCGGGTGACGGTGCTGGAGAAGCTCGATGCCCCGGGTGGCCGGGCTTACGTCTACCGGCAGGACGGGTTCACCTTCGATGCCGGCCCGACCATCGTCACGGCACCGTTCCTGTTCGAGGAGCTGTGGCAGCTCTGCGGGCGACGCTTGAGCGACGATGTCGACCTGCGCCCGATCACGCCGTTCTATCGCATCCGCTTCGACGACGGAGAGGTGTTCGACTACACGGGCGATGCCGCCGCGATGCGCGTCGAGGTGGCGCGTTTCTCGCCTGACGACGTCGCCGGCTATGAACGCTTCATGCGAGCGAGCGAAGCCATCTTCCGCGTCGGCTTCGAGCAGCTGGGCGACGTCCCGTTCAGCTCGCTGCGCGATATGCTGCGGATCGTGCCGGATCTGATCCGGCTGGCCGGGTATCGCACCGTCTACGGCCTGGTCTCGCGCTACATACGCGACCCAAGGCTGCGCGTGGTCATGAGCTTCCATCCGCTGCTGGTCGGCGGCAACCCCTTCACCACGACCTCCATCTACACGCTGATCGCCTTCCTCGAGCGCAAGTGGGGCGTCCATTTCGCCATGGGTGGGACCGGCAGCCTGGTGCAGGGCCTGGTCCGGCTCATCGAGGGGCAGGGTGGTGCGATACGTTGCGGTCAGGAGGTGGCGCAGATCACCGTCGAGGGCCGCCGGGCCACCGGCGTGCGCCTCCGCTCCGGCGAGGTCGTCCAGGCGGACCTCGTCGTCTCCAACGCGGATGCCGCCTGGACCTACCGCCACCTGGTGCCGGCATCGTCGCGGCGTCGCTGGACCGATCGGCGAATCGAGCGCGCCCGCTGCTCGATGAGCCTGTTCGTCTGGTATTTCGGCACCAAGCGGCAGTATCCGGACGTGGCCCATCACACGATCATGCTCGGCCCACGCTACCGCGAGCTGCTGCGGGACATCTTCGAGCGCCACCATCTGGCCTCGGACTTCAGCCTCTATCTGCATCGACCCACCGCTACCGACCCCTCGCTGGCGCCGGCCGGTTGCGACGGGTTCTACGTGCTGTCCCCGGTGCCCCATCTCGGCAGCGGTACCGACTGGGCCACCATGGCCGAGCCCTATCGCCAGGCGATCGAGCGACATTTGGAGGCGACCTTGCTGCCAGATCTGAGTCGGGAGCTGGTGACGTCGCGAATGCTGACGCCACAGGATTTCCAGGACCGCCTGTGCTCGTTCCGCGGCGCCGGCTTCGCCCTCGAGCCCGTGCTGACGCAAAGCGCCTGGTTCCGCCCGCACAACCGCAGCGAGGAGCTCGACGGGCTTTACCTGGTCGGTGCCGGCACCCATCCGGGGGCCGGTCTGCCGGGCGTGCTCTCCTCCGCGAAGGTGCTCGACCGCGTGGTGCCGCATGCCAGCGCCTTCGCCTGACCGCGGGTTCGCCACCCCGGCGGATCTCGCCGCCTGCCGCGAGGCGATCCGCACCGGCTCGCGGACCTTCTTCGCGGCGTCGCTGCTGCTGCCGGAGAAGGTCCGGCAGCCAGCTCTGGCGCTCTATGCCTTCTGCCGCCAGGCCGACGATGCGGTCGACCAGGTGGGCAGGCGGGAGGATGCGCTCGATTCGCTGCGCGAGCGGCTGGATCGGATCTACGCGGCGAGGCCACTGCCGCAACCGGTGGATCGAGCCCTGGCCGATGTCGTGGAACGGTTCCCGCTGCCACGCGCCCTGCTCGATGCGCTGCTGGAAGGCTTCGCGTGGGACGCGGCCGGGCGGCGGTACGAGGATCTGGCGGCGGTCCGTGCCTATGCCGCACGGGTGGCCGGTGCGGTCGGCGCCATGATGGCCGTGCTCATGGGCATCCGGGCACCGGCGGTGGTGGCCCGGGCCTGCGATCTCGGGGTTGCCATGCAGCTCTCCAACATCGCTCGCGATGTCGGCGAGGACGCGCGGGCGGGACGGATCTATCTGCCGCTGCAGTGGCTGCGCGAGGAAGGGATCGACCCCGACAGGTGGCTCGCGGCACCGGACTTCAGCGTCGGGCTCGGCCGCATCGTCGAGCGGCTCCTGCGGGCGGCCGATCTGCTCTATACCCGCGCGGACGTCGGTATCGCGCGGCTGCCGCTCGGCTGCCGGCCGGGCATCAGGGCGGCGCGGCTGCTCTATGCCGGGATCGGGCACGAGGTCGAGCGACGGGGCCTCGACTCCGTGAGCCAGCGGGCGGTCGTGCCGCTCGGGCGCAAGGCGCGCTTGTTTGCGCAGGTCATGGTGCCTATCGGCGCCGCGCGGCCGGCCGGTATCGAGCTGGAGCCGCTGCCCGAGGTCGGCTTCCTCGTGGATGCGGTGGCGACGGCGCCGCAGCCCAGGGCCGCGCAGACACCCGTCGATTGGTGGAACGTCGGCGATCGTGCCAACTGGGTGCTCGACCTGTTCGATCGGGTGGAGCGGCGGCGGCAGCTCGATGGCGCCTGATGGCAAGCACGATGAGGGCAGCTCGCTTGGCGTCCTGCTCGAGCGCGGCGAGCACTACATCTATCTGCTGACGGCACTGATCCTCGTCGTCGCCGCGGCGGCATTGCTCGTGTTCGCGGTCGTCGAGGTGGTGCAGCAGGTCGTTGCCGGCGACTACAGCAGCGCCCTCCTGCAACTGCTCGATCGGACCTTGCTCGTGCTGATGCTGGCCGAGATCATCTACACGGTGCGCAGCATCGCGCGCCGACGTCGCCTCGAGGCGGAGCCGTTCTTCATCGTCGCCATCATCGCCGCCATCCGGCGCATCCTGATCATCACCGCCGAGAGTACGCACAATGTCGACCTGCAGAACCCGCACTTCCAGGCGGCGCTGGTCGAGCTCGGCTTGCTGGCGCTGATCGTGCTGGCGCTGGCCGGTGCCATGCGGTTGATTCCCGAGCACGCACCCGAGAAGCTCTGACCGGTGCACGGCAGTCTTGCCGGCCTGCTGGAGCTGATTTTGGTCTTCGGGCTGGCGATCGGCTTCGGCCTCTGGCAGCTGAGGGATCTGCGCCGCGGCACTGGCGCCTCGGACCGGAAGCCCGACGGCGACGCTTGAGCTAGCCGCGGCGCGGCATGCGGAACGGTAGCATCAGTTGGACCACCGGCCGGGCGAAGCGGTCCAGCGACAGGCTCTCGTGCATCGCCGTCACCGGCTCGCCCAGCAGATGCTGCCGGACGATCGAGCGGCTGTAGAACGGGGCATCCTCCAGGGTTTCCTGAACCGTGGTGGGATGGCCGGCATCGGCCCGGGTGCCGCGGGCGACCCGCCACAAGGTCGGCGGCAGCGCCGCGGTCGGCGGCACGGGGAACGGCTCGACGGCGCCCGAGCGGTCGCAGCGCAGGGCCAGCGCCATCCGGTCGCCGTCGCGGCGCCGGACATCGTAGAGGATCGCCGTGCCGTCCCGCAGGCTGGCGCGCGCCCAGTCCCAGGTGCTGAACGCGCGCTCCATCGGCTCATCGCCGCCGTTGGTGTCGAGATAGCCCGCACCGGACCAGCGCCGCGCCGGGCGCTCCAGCTCGACCTCGATCCGGGCGCACGGGGCGATGGGCCACCAGCGATGCCGGCCCGCCGCGTCGAGCTCGACCCGATGCCGCGTGAGGGCCGTCGGGTAGAGGCGGACCGTGCCGCGGATGCGCGACGGCAGGGGGAC
>JAPJRA010000488.1 GCA_030824835.1 Geminicoccaceae bacterium
GTCAGGAGGGCGTCGGGTTCATGGACCGGCTTGGCTGCAGGGATCGCCATCGTGGGCCTCCTTGATCACACCCTGATGGTGGACCAGAGGACGCCCGTTTTTCACGCGCGGGAGGCTGACAACGATCGATGCAGGTCTGACAAAATCGAAGTGATTTCTACAACAAAAACAATGATGCAAGTGGCAAGGTCTGACAAGGAACCAGCCGCAGCATGACAGGCCCGGTGCGACGGCGACCTGGAGGGTATTCCTGGTCAGCGAGATTCGCGGCTGAGAATCCGGATGTCGGGATCGAGGCGGTAGCCACGCCCCGGTTTGTTCTCGATCAGGAGATGTCGCGGCGGTGGGCTGCCAAACACGAGCTCATGGTACTGCGCCAGTTCCTTCCGGCAGCGGCCGACGTGCTGCGCGACGGCATCCTTGCTGGTCTCCAGGCGGGTCGCCAGCGCGCCCGTCGCGACATACCTGTGCTCGGTGCGGGAAAGCCCAGCTTGACGATCCTCGTCGAACTCGGGTCTGAGCTCGTGAGCCGTGCGCGCCGGCGCGCCCTCGACGCGGCCGAGCCCCAGGACGCTGATCACGTGACGGCCGTTCTCGATCCCGAAGGTGACCTCGAGCGGACGATCCTGATCAGGGACCAGATCGGGCGCATCGCCGGAAGTCTCCGCCGGCGGCTGTCGCCGTCGCGGGGTCGCGCGAGGATCGGCAGGGAGCACCGGCGCTACGGCAGCAGCGTCAGCGACATGGAGCCTGACAAGCGCGCTGTCGGGGAGCTCGTGACGGGCCAGCCGATCAGCATTGTCGCGGATGGCTCGTTCAAGGACCGCCACGACCAGCCCGCCATGCCGTCGATGGAGGTCGAGGATCCGGCGCATGAGGTCGGCCCGGCGCTGGTCCGGATAGCCGCCGGCGATGCGCATCAGCTCCTGTCCGAAGGTGCTCATGAAGGCGCGGTCGTCGATGCCCGCCAGTCGTACAGCGTGCCGGGTCCACTCGAGCGCCATCGTCCGGGACCGGTCCTTCTCGCGCGGACCGAACAGAACATCGGTACCATACATCTCCGAGGGATCCTCGGCGGCGAGACCTGCAGCGAGCATCGCGAACCGGCGATCGAGGCATTGCGAGCAGGCGCCACAATGCGTGTGCAGCGTGTTCTGCTCGCGGATGCTGGTGCAGCTGACGGCGTGTCGGATCTGGTCGGCCGCGTCGTGCTCGGCGATGCGGCGCACCACATCGGTCTTGGTCAGCCACTGGTAGGGGTTCCGGATCGCAGCGCCGGACCCGTCGCCCACCAGCATCATCAGATGCTCGAGCTTCCGGAGCGCGAGCGGGTGGGTCGTGCGCGTGGCCATCGTGCCCACCACCTGAGGCGAGAGCGGCAGGTTGTGCCCGATGATCCCGTTCTCGAAGAAATTCTGTTGATGCGCGCCGAACATTCGCGCCACGACCTGGCCCAGCGCTGCGAAGAGGAAGGAGCGGGACCTCTGTGTTGCTTCCCGGGCCTCGCCGCCGACCCTGTTGGCAGCGACATGGATCTGCAGGACCCTGCCGGGAAAGCGGTTTCTGAGATAATCGCCGAGTTTCCTCTGACGCGTCGCCGCCTTCTGCGATGAGCGATGGGTGACGAGAACCACATGTTTGTCGCTCGTGTTCAGCATCTCGAGCGCTCCGGCGAAGGAGTCGAGCCCGCCCGAGAACAGCAGCACCTCATCGGCGGCAAACGCCGCGCCTTTTTCATCGAAGTCGAGGAAGGGTTGCTCGGGTTCGTCTGCAGCGCGGGCGCAAAAGCTGAAGCCGACGATGTCGTCGGTCAGGAACGTGACCGCGTCCGTCAGCGCGGCGGCAACCTCCGGTCGGCTCCAGAACGCCGGATCGCGCACGGGGATGTGGAAGTCGAACTGCCGGTGCCATTCCTCGCCCATGTCCCGGCGCGTCGGGCCGCCGCGCGGCACACTGCTGTCGGCTGCGAAGACATGAGCGGCAATGTCAAGCAGGTCCTGCAGGCGTGGCTCGATCGGCCGGACAAGCGCCGCCGAGATCCGGTCGGCGCGCAGCCGGAACGTGGCATCTGAACCGTTCAGACGGATGCGCAGCGGCTCGCGGCCCTCACCGAGGCTGACCAACGCGTCAGTCATCGGCGTCCCTCTTGCGCCGCAACTCCTCGGTGATCTTCTTCATCGCCACTGCGGCGAATGCCGCGGCCTGCGGTGAGCCGACCCGGCCGTCCTCATGCAGGCGCTTGCCGTACCAGCCAGGCGCGAACTCCTGGATGATCCGCGTTGCCTCGTGGGCGTATTGCTGGAGCGCAACATCGAAGCTGCTGCGCGCGCCGGCGTCGGGCAGCCGCCGCCCCGGACCGGTCTGCATCGCCAGCGTCCGATCGAGCCAGTAGGAGAGCGAGTCCGAGAGGAGGCGGCCGAAGAAGGCGCGGGTGAGGGCAGCAATCCCGGACGGCCGGGAGAGCCGCTGCGCCTCGATCTGCACGTCGCGATCCGTGGCCTCGAAGAGGCCGGGCAGCGCCTGGCCGATCTGGTCGTTGAGCGTGCCGATGAGTGCGCGGCCCGCGAGCTCACCGAAATCCGAGCGTCGGCCGGCCATTCGCGCGATCTCGTCCAGCCGCGCGCCTGCGGCGGCCGATATCTCGAACAGGTCAGGCGTCGAGCTGATGGGCAGGTCGCAATCACGCAGCGCCTGACCGAAGTCATCCCCGCGCGCCGCGAAGGGGATCATCATCAGGAGCCGGACAGCCTCGACGAAGACGGCGTCATCGGCCGCGCGGGCGAGGTCCTTTTCCGCTGCAATCGCTGCCGCCGCGAACACCGCTTCGTCTGCGGCTTCGCTGCCCAGCAGTTCGACGACCTGCCGCCACTGCTTCGACCGGGGCAGCACCCCGAGATGGATATGGCCCATCCTGGCTCTCCCTCACCGATCGGCAGTCTGTCCGCCCGTAGCCGCGCCCGTCAACCTCAGGGTGTGCAATCGGGACAGATGGGACAGATGGGACAGATGAATCTGGTTATTTGCTCACACGCGCGCGCGAGAGAACTTATGGGATTCTTCTGTCCCATCTGTCCCATCTGTCCTGCCGCGCGCACAGCAGGTCGTAGCCCCCGACAGGCGTGTCGTGCCTTGGCGGGCCGTGGCGAAAAATGACGGAAACTGTCGATCTCACAGTGGCTTACGAGAAGTGTTACACTTTAGGCCGTGGGCATGGCGTTACCGGAGAAATGGAGAATGGCTGAGCGCGACTGGACCGCCGGCGACGTGGCGGATCACTTCGAGGAGGCATTCCGCACGCTGCGCCGGCTGCCGCCCGTGAAGGCGCGCGGCTTCGTCCACGCCTGGCCCACGATCCTGCGCGAGCCGGAGGAGATCGCGGCGATGACGCCCGAGCCGATGCGGATCGTGCCGTCGGCGCGGGCCATCAGCGGCCTCGAGCGAACCTTCGACTGGGTGGCCTGGCTCGAGGAGGCAGAGCGCCGGCTGGTCTGGTCGCGGGCGGCGCGGGTGCCGTGGAAGGTGATCAGCCACGAACTCGGCTGTGACCGCACCACGGCGTGGCGGCGCTGGCAGCTGGCGCTCACGAAGATCGCGGCGCGGCTGAATGCCAAGTGAGTCCAGAGTGTTGCAACACATTCGTGTTCGACACCTGCAACAGATCCGTGCTAGAAGCAGGATATGATCGGGAGACGAGCGCCGAGAGCGCCCCCGACATATCCATGATCCCGCCCATCAGCATCTGTTCTGTCGCGAGGCCTCATGCCGCAGCGTCCGCCCATCCATCGCCCGGTGGGGCGGCGCGACAAGCGTGAGCGCGACCGCGACACTGACCGCAATCGTAGTCCGGCCATTCGGGCGCTCTACCGCTCCGCACGCTGGCTGCGCGAGCGGCGGCTGTTCCTGGCCCGTCACCCGCTCTGCGCCGAGTGCCAGCGCCACGCTCGGCTGACGCCGGCCAGCGTCGTCGACCACGTCATCCCGCATCGCGGCGACAGCGCGCGGTTCTGGGACCAGACCGGATGGCAGCCGCTCTGCGCC
>JAPJRA010000489.1 GCA_030824835.1 Geminicoccaceae bacterium
ACGGTGGCGGGCTCGCGAGCGAGATCGCGACAGCACCTGACGGTGCCGGCCTCGACGCGATCGACTGGCGCGTCAGCATGGCCAGGGTCGAGGGCGCGGGGCCGTTCTCGTTGTTTCCCGGCCTCGACCGGACGCTCGCCGTTCTGGAGGGCGAGGCGCTGACGCTGGAGATCGAGGGGCGCGGCGCCGTCCGGCTGGACCGCCACAGCGTGCCTTACGCCTTTCCCGCCGATGTGGCCGTGACGGGAACGCCCACGGCCGGCGGTATCCTCGATCTGAACGTGATGTCGCGCCGTGGCCGCTGGCGGCATCGGGTGAGATACGACAAAGGTACGATCGCGCTGCAAGGCGAGGTCAACCTACTGCTCAACCTGGGACCGATGCTGCCGCTCGCGGCCGGCGAGCTGGTCGCCGGCGGTGCCGCCATCCTCGATGCCGGACCCGTCGAGCTGGCGGGCCCCGTCCACGTGATCGAGTTGTTCATAGCCTGATCGTCACCGCTCCTACCGGCCGCGAGCAGCACAGCAAGAGCTTGCCGGGCTCGGGGGGATCAAGCGGCTCCTCGTCATACTCGACCGTTCCGGCCACGAGATCGGATTTGCAGGTGTTGCAGATGCCGGCGCGACAGCTGAAGTCGGGCTGCAATCCGGCGGCCTCGGCAAGCTCGAGCAGCGAACCGCTGGTCGCCGTCCAGGCGACCTGGATGCCACTGGGCTCGAAGGTGACGCGGGCGACGGGGTTGGCGTCCATGAGTCGGTCCCTATTCGGCGGCAGCGGGGATGGACGTCTCCCCGGCAATCAACTGGTCGAGCCGGCGGCGGAAGCGCAAGGGGCCGAGATCAATCTTGAGGTCAAGATTGGGCGTCTGCTTGTGATCCATGCCCCACTGGACGGCGTTCAGCACGACGCGGTCCTCCTCGAACGCGCCACGGACAGCGGTCGCGAAGCGCTGCGACACGTCGGCGTCGCCGGGCGCGAAGTTGCGCATCTGGAACCAGAAATAGCGCGTGCGCCGGTCGTCGATCGGGGTCATGAAATTGTAGGAATCCATCAGGAACGTGTCCGGATGCAGCGCGCCCTGCGGTCCCCCCGTGCCGGTCGGCGTGAACACCGCCTTGATGATCGCATGGCTCGGAAAGCGGACCTCGTAGTGCTGCTGCCGGTCGGTGTTGCCGGGGAAATTGACGAACTGCTGGTAGAACGGCGCCACCTCGGTATCCAGCATCCAGCGCGATACCACGACGCCGTCGTCGCGCAGCTCGGTCTGCAGCGGGGTCTCCTCACAAGCGGCGTTGCCGAACGACGACGCATGCACCCAGGCGACGTGCGACGGGTCGAGCAGGTTGTCGGTGACGAAGAGATAGTTGCAGTCGACCGTCATCGATTCCGCGTCGGTCCGGCCCCAGCTCGGGTCGTCCCAATGCTCGACCTGGAAGACAAGGGCCGGGTCGGCCGCGGCCGCGTCGCCCATCCAGATCCAGACGAGGCCGTAGCGGGCCACCAACGGGTAGCTGCGCACGCGGGCGACGTGGGGGATCTTCTCGGCCCCCGGCACGCGTGTGCAGGTCCCGGTGCAATCGAAACGCAGCCCGTGATAGCCACACTCGACGTCGTCCCCTTGTAGCCGGCCCATCGACAGAGGCAGCTTGCGATGCGGACAGGCGTCCTTCAGCGCCACCGGTGTTCCATCCTCCTTGGTAAAAAGGACGATCCGCTCGCCCAGGATGGTGACGGGCAGCAACCGACGTGAGACTTCGCGCTCGATGGCGGCGACGTACCAAGCGTTGCGGAGGAACATGTGCGGCTCTCCTGCGACAGGCTTCGCCATAGGGCTACCCCGCACCAACCACCACGAAAAGCGGCCCGCTGCTTGAAATTAGTTTAGAATTCCTAAAGAATACGGTGATGAGGCAACTTCCCCCGCTCAGGGCGCTGCAGGTATTCGTCGCCGTCGGGCGTGACGGCTCGATCGCGGCGGCAGCAGCGGCACTCGGCATCTCACCCGGCGCCGTCAGCCAACAGATCCGACTGCTGGAGGCGACACTAGGGCTGCAGCTGCTGGAACGCAGCGGGCGCGGCATTGCGCTGACCCGTTGGGGTCACGCCTATCTGCCGAAGGTCGCCCAGGCTTTCGCGCAACTCGACGAGGCGCAGCAGGTGCTGGAGCGGGAGCGTCGCGGTGGCGAGCTGACGGTGAGCACGCTGCCTTCGCTCGCCAGCAAGTGGCTGGCACCGCTATTGTTCACATGGCAGGCGCAGCATCCGGAGACGGCGATCCGTCTGCATGGCGCCGATGCCGAGCCGCGCCTCGCAGACGGTGCGGTCGATTTCCGCATTACCTATGGTGATGCGGTCCAGATGCACCGGCAGGCCATCATGCTGTTCACGGATATGCTGCTACCGGTGTGCCGGCCCGATCTGGCCGGGCACCGCCTGCATGATCCCGCCCAGATTCTGGCCTACCCGCTCATCGGCATCGACTGGGCACCTGACTTCGTCTCGCCACCGACCTGGGCCGACTGGTTGCGGCTCGCCGGCGTGGAGTCCGCCGCGGCGCGGCCGACTATGGCCTTCACCCTGTCCGCCCAAGCCATCGATGCGGCGATCGACGGCCGCGGCTTCGTGCTCGCCCAGCTATCGATGGTGGCAGAGGACATGCGCCGGGGCCGACTGGTGGCACCGTTCGACCTCCGCTTGACGATGCCACAACCATACTGGCTCGCCTGGGGCACCGGCACGCTAAACCGTGAGCTGGCGCAGCAGCTCCAGCGCTGGCTGATCGCGCGCGGCCGCGAGATTGGCATACCCACACGCGCCGACGACGGCTAGGGGCGACGTCACCCGTGTTGCGGCAGCGCGGCAATGCCACTAGGTTCCGCCGCCACCATTCTCGACCGCCTGGACCGACGATGCTGCCCACAACCCGGCCTGCCAATCCGAACTTCGGCTCCGGCCCGACCGCCAAGCGACCAGGCTGGTCGCTGGCCGGGCTCGAAACCTCCATGCTCGGTCGCTCACACCGGGCCGGCCCAGCCAAGGCGCGGTTGCAGGAGGTGATCGAACGGTCGCGGGCGATCCTCGGCATCCCGGCCGATTACCGCATCGGCATCCTGCCCGGCTCCGATACCGGCGCTTATGAGTGTGCGCTCTGGTCGATGCTGGGTGCGCGCGGCGTCGACGTGGTGAGCTTCGAGAGCTTTGGCAGCGGCTGGCAGACCGACATCGAGAAGCAGCTGAAGCTCGAAGACGTCCGCATCTTCGAGGCGCCCTACGGCGAGCTGCCCGATCTTGCCGGGATCGGCGGCGACCGCGATACCGTGTTCTGCTGGAACGGCACCACCTCGGGCGTGCGCGTCCCGAACGGCGACTGGATCAGGGACGACCGACAAGGGCTCACCTTCTGTGACGCGACGTCGGCCGCGTTCGCCATGGATCTGCCCTGGGCCAAGCTCGATGTGGTGACCTGGTCCTGGCAGAAGGTGCTGGGCGGCGAGGCGCAGCACGGCATGCTGGTCTTGAGCCCGCGCGCCGTGGAGCGGCTGCAGTCGTACAAGCCAGCCTGGCCGCTACCCAAGATCTTCCGCCTGACCAAGGCCGGCAAGCTGATCGAGGGCATCTTTCAGGGCGAGACCATCAACACGCCCTCAATGCTGGCGGTCGAGGACGCGCTGGACGGACTGCGCTGGGCCGAAGGGCTGGGCGGGCTGAAGTCGCTGATCGCGCGCTCGGAGCGCAACCTCGCCGCGATCGATGCCTGGATCGCCAAGAGCGGCTGGGCTGTTTTCCTCGCCGAGCGCCCCGAGATCCGCTCGGCAACGTCGGTGTGCCTCGGCATCGTCGACCCGGCGTTCACGGCGCTCGACAGCGCGGGCCAGCAGAGCTTTGTCAAGGACATGACCAAGCTCCTGACCGAGCAGAAGGTAGCCTTCGACATCCAGAGCTACCGCGACGCGCCGGCGGGCCTGCGGATCTGGTGCGGCGCCACGGTCGAAACGGCTGACGTCGAGGCGCTGCTGCCCTGGCTCGACTGGGCGT
>JAPJRA010000490.1 GCA_030824835.1 Geminicoccaceae bacterium
CCACAGGTTCAGGCCGTACCGGACGGTCGGGTCCTTGCGGATGCGCGAGACGAACACGGCATATTCGCCGACACATTCGATCGGCGTGATGAACTCGCCGTCGGTGTCGACCACGACCACGCCCTCGGCCTCGCGCAGCGCGTCACGGGCCTCGTCGACGCTGATCGGGCTCTCGAACTCGACATTGACCGCCTCGGCGTGGCCGACGAACACCGGCACGCGCACGCAGGTCGCGGTGACCTCGATCTTCGGGTCCAGGATCTTCTTGGTCTCAACCGACATCTTCCATTCCTCCTTGGTGGAGGCGTCGTCGAGGAAGACGTCGATCTGCGGGATGACGTTGAACGGGATCGCCTTCTTGAAGAAATGCGGCTCCTTGCGATCGTTCATGTAGATCGCCTTGGTGTGCTCGAACAGCTCGTCCATGGCCTCGCGGCCGCCGCCGCTGACCGACTGGTAGGTCGAGACCACCACCCGCTTGATCCGGGCGATGTCGTGCAGCGGCTTCAGCGCCACGACCATCTGGATGGTCGAGCAGTTCGGGTTGGCGACGATGTTCGCCTTGTGGAAGCCCTTGAGCGCCTGGCGATTGACCTCGGGCACGACCAGCGGCACGTCCGGGTCCATGCGGAACTGCGAGGTGTTGTCGATCACCACGCAGCCGGCGGCCGCGGCCTTGGGCGCATACTCGGCCGAGACCTTGGCCCCGGGCGAGAACAGGCCGATTTCCCAGCCGCGGAAGTCGAAGGTCGAGAGGTCCTGCACCTTCAAGGTCCGGTCGTCGCCGAACGAGACTTCCTTGCCGGTCGAGCGCTCGGACGCGAGTGCCACAACCTCGTCGACCGGAAACTTCCGCTCGGCCAGGATCTGCAGCATCTCGTTGCCGACATTGCCTGTGGCTCCCACGACGGCGACCCGATAACCCATGACGACACCTGCGTAACAAATTGGGACCGTGTGTGTAGGCCCTGTGCCCCGGCAAGGGAAGGGGCGCGTCGCGATCGCACCGACCAGATGGCCCATCTCCATCCCTGCACCGCCCGTCGGCAGACCAGCAGCCGCCTCTTGACAGCTTAGATGTCGATTGCAATCTATCCTGGTTAGATGTTGATCGGCATCTTAATTCTCTTGCGGCTCCAGACGGAGGCTAAAGAGCAGTCGCTGCCGCGAGATTGCCTGGCGGCGCTCGAATCCAAGGGACGAAAAGGGCAGCGACATGGACCTGATAGACGAATGGCCGGAATCCGGGGTTCGGAGGCCATCAGCCACGGCATCCCGGTCGGCATGGCCCTGGGTGGCCGGTCTGGGCGCGGTGGCGCTGATCGGCGCCGTCTCCTTCGGGCTGTGGCAGCGGGAGACCGGATCGACGGCGCCAGCGGCCATGCCGCCGGCGCCGGTGACCGTGAGCCGGCCCCTCGCGCGCGATGTCGATACGCGGATCGGCTTTCTGGGCCAGTTCTCGGCGGTGGACCGGGTCGAGCTGCGCGCGCAGGTCGGCGGCACGCTGGCCGATATCCATTTCGCGGACGGCCAGATCGTCGAGAAGGGCGACCTGCTGTTCACGATCGATCCGACTCCCTACGAGATCAGGCTCGCCCAGGCGACCGCCCAGCTCGAGGCGGCGCAGTCCCGCCTCACCCTCGCCAACAGCCAGCTCCTTCGCGCCAGGACGCTCAAGCGCACCGATTTCGGCACGGCTCAGAACGTCGACGAGCGGACGGCCGAGGTCGGGGCCGCCCAGGCCGCGATCGATGACGCCAACGCCCAGATCCGCGACGCCCGGTTCGACCTCGCGCACTGCCGGATCGTCGCCCCGTTCACCGGCCGCATCGGCGCGCACCAGGTCTCGATCGGCAGCCTGGTCGCCGGCAGCCGGTATGCCAGCAGCCCGACAACCTTGCTGGCGACCATGGTCTCGCTCGATCCGATCCATCTCGACTTCGACATGAGCGAGACCGACTACCTGACCTTTTCTCGTCAACGTGGATCCCTGTCGGGACCACTCGCCGACCAGGTGGAGATAGCCCTCAGCGACGAGGACCGCTTCACCCGTCAGGGCAAGCTCGACTTCGTCGACAATGTGCTCAACCGCTCGAGCGGGACCATCCAGGCACGGGCCACGGTCGCCAACCCCGACCTCTTCCTGACGCCCGGCGCGTTTGCCCGCATTCGCCTGGCCGTGGCGCCGCCAGCGCCGGCCCTGATGGTGCCGGATGCCGCGGTCCTGCTCGACCAGTCGCAGCGCATCGTGCTGACCGTCGACGCCGACGGCACGGTCGTGCCGAAGCCGGTCGACACCGGCGACCTCCGCGATGGGCTGCGCATCATCCGCTCCGGCCTCACGGCCGAGGATCGCGTCATCATCGACGGGATCGTCCGGGCGGTCCCTGGCGGCAAGGTGGCACCGCAGGATGGTGCGATCGCCCTCAACACCGCCGCCGAGCAGGGATAGGACGGTACGCCGCCATGCGCCTGACACACTTCTTCATCGATCGGCCGATCTTCGCGACCGTGTTGAGCGTGTTCGTGACCCTGGTGGGGCTCGGCGCGCTCGCCATCCTGCCGGTGGCCCAGTACCCGGAGATCGTGCCGCCGACGGTCCAGGTCACCACGGTCTATCCCGGCGCCTCGGCCGAGACCGTCTCACGCACCGTGGCAACGCCGCTCGAGCAGCAGATCAACGGCGTCGAGAGCATGCTCTACATGAGCAGCCAGTCGACCGGCGACGGCAAGCTCACCATCACGGTCACGTTCCGGATCGGGACCGACCTGAACGTGGCGCAGATGCTGACGCAGAACCGCGTCCAGAACGCGCTGTCGCGGCTGCCAGAAGACGTTCAGCGGCTGGGCGTGCAGGTCCGCAAGGCGACGCCGAACATATTGTTGGCCGTCCATCTCTACTCTCCGGACAGCTCCCGCGACACGCTCTACATGTCGAACTACGCGACGTTGCATGTGAAGGATGCGCTGGCGCGGCTGCCGGGCGTCGGCGACGTGCAGCTTATGGGCGCTCGCGAGTATGCCATGCGGATCTGGCTCGATCCGGACAAGGTCGCGGCTCGCGATCTCAATGCCGGCGAGGTGCTCGCGGCATTGCGGGCGCAAAACCTACAGGTCTCCGCCGGCATCCTGAACCAGCCGCCCGCGCGTTCGGCCGAGGCCTACCAGATCAACGTGCAGACGCTCGGCCGGCTATCGACGCCCGAGCAGTTCGCCGACATCGTCGTGAAGTCCGACGACCAAGGGCGGGTCACGCGCGTCCGCGACATCGGTCGCGTCGAGATCGGCGCCGCGGATTACGGCTCGACCAGCTTCATGGACCGCGGCCCGGGCCTGCCGCTGTTGATCTTCGCCCAACCGGGGGCGAACTCGCTGGCCGTCGAGGGCGAAGTCCTCGCCACCATCGCGACGCTGGCCAAGGATTTTCCGCCCGGCCTGGACTACAAGGTCATCTACGACCCCACGATCTTCATCGGCAAATCGGTCGACCAGGTCATCCACACGATCTTCGAGGCGATCCTGCTCGTCGTCATCGTGGTGTTCGTCTTCCTGCAGAGCTGGCGCGCATCGCTCATCCCGGTCATCGCGATCCCGGTCTCGCTCATCGGCACGTTCGCCATCCTGGCAGCACTCGGGGTCTCCTTGAACAATCTGTCCCTGTTCGGCCTGGTGCTCGCGGTGGGCATCGTGGTCGACGATGCGATCGTCGTCGTCGAGAACATCGAGCGCAACCTCGAGCAAGGGATGTCGCCATCGGAAGCCGCGCACAAGACGATGGACGAGGTCGGCGGTGCCTTGATCGCCATAGCGCTGACCTTGTGCGCGGTGTTCGTCCCGTCCGCCTTCCTGTCGGGCATCTCGGGCGAGTTCTTCCGCCAGTTCGCCATCACGATCGCGGCCTCGACGATCATCTCCTGCTTCGTCTCGCTGACGCTCAGCCCCGCACTGTGCGCGGTGCTGTTCAAGTCGCACGACCCGAGCCACAGCTCGCGACCGAATCTCGCCGGTCGCATGCTGCAGGCAGCCTTCAAG
>JAPJRA010000491.1 GCA_030824835.1 Geminicoccaceae bacterium
CATCAACAATCCGCGCACGATGAACGCGATCTACAATCTCGGCCCGCGCCTGGAGCTCGCCAGGCGCTGGGGCAAGGAGAGCTTGGCCGGCGGTGAGCTGAACAACAAGCAGTTCAACGATTTCGTCCCGTCTGGCCCGCTGACCGAGTTGTTCGAGGCGCCGAACACGTCGTTCTCGCCGCGGGTGCTGAAGGACGGTTCCGATTCTGTGGGCGCGCTCGGGGCGCTGAACCGGGTCTACCTCAATATCGGCCTGTTCAGCGAGGAGTGGCTGCGCCACTTCAACCCGCTGGCCGGCGGCAAGCCGATCTCGCCGATCCCGATCGCCACCGCCCAGGAGAACTCGACCTACTGGCAGGCCACCGAGTTGCAGACGCCGCTGACGGCGCTGTTCTTCCTCAAGGCCGGCCGGCCCGACTATCTGAAGGACGCCCCGGGCGGGGACCGGTACCTGACTGCCGATGGCGGCACGCTCGAGCGGGGCAAGATCGTGTTCGCCGAGACCTGCGCCCGCTGCCACTCCAGCAAGGCGCCGGCACCGGCAGCGGGCGTTGACCCCGGCGGCTGCTCGGGCCCCGGTTACATGCAGTGCTGGAACAAGTACTGGAGCTGGACCAAGACCGACGAGTACAAGGCGAAGATGCGCCAGATCGTGCTCGCCCCCGACTTTCTGGACGGCAACTTCCTGTCCACCGAGCTGCGGGTGCCGGTGACGCTGTTGCAGACCAATGCCTGCAGCCCGCTGGCGACCAATGCCATCGGCGGCAACATCTGGGACAATTTCTCCTCGCAGACCTACAAGGACCTGCCGTCCGTCGGCGAGATCACCGTCTACAACCCGGTCACGGGCGAACCCAGCCAGTACGCGATGCCGGCGGGCGGGCGGGGCTACACGCGCCCGCCGTCGCTGATTAGCCTGTGGTCGACGGCACCCTACCTTCTGAACAACAGCGTCGGCAGGTTCGACCCGAGCCCGTCGGTCGATGCCCGCATGGCGGCGTTTCAGGACGGGATCGAGCAGATGCTGTGGCCCGAGAAGCGGGCCAAGGACCCCGTGCTCGGCGACAGGATTCCGGGTCTCATCGACCGCACGACGGCGCAGAGCTACCTCACCATCCCGGCGGGCTTCCAGCCCGACGTGCTGGTGTCGCTGCTCAAGCCGTTCCGGGACAACCTGCCGTGGCTGCTGACCGACCAGGGCGATATCCAGCTGGGCCCGATCCCAAAGGGAACGCCCGTGGGGCTCATTTCCAACATCGACCTGCGCCCGGACAAGATGAACCTGCTCGACCGGGTCAAGCACGACGTCAAGCTGGCCGACTTCGTGATCAAGGCGAAGCGCGATCTGAAGGCGCTGCCGCCGGACGCCAGCGACGAGGAAGCGCGCAAGGTATTCGCGAACCTGCTTGAGCCGATGCTTGAGCTGAGCAAGTGCCCGGATCTGATCGTCAATCGCGGCCACTATTTCGGCACCGACAGGTTGGCGGAGGAGCCAGGCCTGAGCGATGCGCAGAAGCGCGACCTGATCGAATACCTGAAGACCTTTTAGGCCGTGCAGGGCCAGCGGATGAATCGATCGGCGAGGCAGGCGGATGGGTGAGGCGGCCACGGCCGGGGAGTTCGAGTACGTGGTCGTGGGGTCGGGGGCCGGCGGCGGCACGGTGGCCGCGCGGCTCGCCGAGGCAGGCAGGAAGGTGATGCTGCTGGAAGCGGGTGGCGATCCAAGGGCGCTCAGCGGCGGCGTGTACGGCGCCGAAGGCGTGAACCGGCTGCCCGACGATTACGACGTGCCGGCCTTTCACCCCTTCGCCTCGGAGAACGAGGCGCTGCGCTGGGACTTCTTCGTCGACCATTATGCCGACCCGGCCATGCAGCGGCGCGACCCCAAATATCAGGCTGCGGTCGACGGCCGGCAGGCCGGCGGTATCCTCTACCCGCGCGCCGGTACGCTGGGCGGCTGCACGGCGCACAACGCCATGATCCTGGTCTGCCCGCACAAGGCCGACTGGGACGCGATCGCCGCCGGCACGGGCGATCCGTCGTGGGCGGCCGACAACATGCAGCGCTACTTCCGTCGGCTGGAGGCCTGCCGGCACCGACCGCTGCAGCGTGCGCTGAGCAAGCTCGGCATAGACCGGACCGGGCACGGCTATGACGGCTGGCTGCAGACCGAGAAGGCGATCCCGAGGACGGCACTGCGCGACCGCCGGCTGCGCGACGCCATCGTCGATTCCGCCGAGGCGACCCTGGCCGACAGCGGCCGGCCATTGCAGCGCCTGTCCTGGTTCTTCCGCAGCGCCGGCGATCCCAACGACGCCGACCTGATCCGCGAGAACGCCGAGGGCGTGCGCTACACCCCGCTCACCACCCGCGATCACCATCGCATGGGCACGCGCGAGCGCATCCTGGAGACGACCGCCCGCTACCCCGACCGCCTGCACGTCGAGCTCGACGCCCTGGCGACCCGCGTTCTTCTCGACGGCAACCATCGCGCCGTCGGGGTCGAGTACCGCAAGGGCGAGAGGCTTTACCGGGCCCACGCGCAACCGAGTGCTGCCATGGGCGAGCAGCGCCAGGCACTGGCCTCGCGCGAGGTGATCCTCGCCGGCGGCGCCTTCAACACGCCGCAACTGCTGATGCTGTCGGGTATCGGTCCGGTCGACGTGCTCGGGCGCGTCGGCATCCCGGTGCGGGTCGATCTGGCCGGCGTCGGGCGCAACCTGCAGGACCGTTACGAGGTCTGCGTCGTCAATCGAATGACCTTCGACCAATGGGCAGCACTGGAGGGAGCACGCTTCGCCAAGGGCGATCCGCTCTACCAGGCGTGGGCGGCCGGCCGCGACAGCCTCTATGCGACCAATGGAGCGGGCCTCGCGGTGATCACGCGCTCGACCCCTGCGGCACCCCTGCCCGACCTGTTCTGCATGGCGCTGCTCGGCCATTTCCACGGCTATTTCCCGGGCTACGCGCGCGAGCTGACGGAGAAGCTCAACTATTTGAGCTGGGCCGTCCTGAAGGCGCACACCGCAAACCGGGCGGGCGAGGTCACGCTGCGCTCGGCCGACCCGCGCGATCCGCCGCTGATCAATTTCCGCTACTTCGAGGACGGCTCCGACACGGCCGGCGGCGACCTCGACGCCGTCGTCGCCGGCATCCGCTTCGTGCGCGGCATGACCCGGCGCCTGAAGGACGAGGGGCTGATCGCGGCGGAGGAGCTGCCGGGCCCATCCGTGCAGTCCGATGCCGAGCTGCGTGATTTCGTTCGCGCCAATGCCTGGGGCCACCACGCGTCCTGCAGCTGCGCCATCGGCCCGCGTGACCAGCACGGCGTGCTGGACTCGGCCTTTCGGGTGCACGGCGTTCAAGGCTTGCGCGTGGTCGACGCCTCCGTCTTCCCCCGCATCCCCGGCTTCTTCATCGCCAGCGCCGTCTACATGGTGGGCGAAAAGGCGGCCGACGTCATCCTGGCGGACGCCGCATGACCGGCTTTGGGCTCAAACCTCGATGGACAGGACGACCATGACCTACGATGTCCCGCAGCTCCTGACGCTGTCACAGCACGAGCTCGACGCGCTGTTCACCAGCAGCCCCGCCGGGGACATTCCCAACGGCGAGGCCACCGGCACGGCGATCGTCGCCCCGGGCACGACCTACAGCCCGACCATCGCTCAGTTCATCAACACCTTCGCGTGGCAGGGCAAGATGTTCGATGCCGAGAAGGGTGTCTTGCGCAACAAGATCCTGCCCTTTGGGCTCAACGCCATCATCGCCAAGGTCTACAAGGGCGAGAGCTGGCTCGACGGCAAGGAGTGCATCGTTCTCGACTATTCCGAGACCTCGCTCCTGGCCCACTGGATCCGCGACGAGATCCGCGAGATCGGCCCCGGTCTCTACCTGGGCAAGGTCTACTGGGGCAGGTCGCGGCTGATCGACTTTGCGCTGCAGTTCTAGGCAGCGGCCCGAGCCGGTCGCGGACCTGCCGAGATGACGCCGCAATCGACCTTCATGGTGCTGGCACAGATCGCCCCGGGC
>JAPJRA010000492.1 GCA_030824835.1 Geminicoccaceae bacterium
GGGTCACTCCATGCAGGGTGGCGCGCGGGCTGGGGAGATTCATGGCGAGGGCGAGATCCTTCGACATCTGACCGGAAAACCACCACCGGCCGGCCTGCGCCGCCGGGCTCCCGGCTCCTTGCTTGCGCCCGAACATGGTCGGGCGGCGTTTCCACATTGTCGTCGCAGTGTCGTGCATCTACGGGAGGCGTCAACAACTATGGCAGCTTGGAGTTGTTGAATCCGCGAGCATCCGGCTCACCGCCCGGCGCGCCCGAGTTGACGGGCGGGAGTGGCAGGCGCACTCTCCGCCCAGGTGCGACGCCGGGGAGCGCCCGGCCGGCCGCGACGCAACGGGAGGCAGGTACGATGGCGACTTCGGTCAAGGAGATGCTGGCGGCGGCCAACGCGGCGGTGCCGCGGATCGGCGTCGACGAGGCGAAGGAGCTGGTGGCGGGCGGCGACGTGCTGGTGGTCGACGTGCGTGACGCGCCGGAGCTGCAGGCCAACGGGAAGATCAAGGGGGCCGTGCACGTCTCGCGCGGCATGCTGGAGTTCAAGGCCGACCCGGAATCGCCCTACCACGACCCGGCGTTTGCGAAGGACAAGACCGTGATCCTCTACTGCGCCTCGGGCGGCAGGTCGGCGCTGGCGGCGAAGGCGCTCAAGGATCTGGGGTACGAGGACGTGCGGAATTTGGGGGCATTCAAGGACTGGGCGGAAGGTGGTGGGGAGGTGGAGAAGTCGTAGCAGACAGGCGCATGACCTGCTCGATGACTGGTTGCGGCCCATGCGAGTGCGCTCGGCTTTCACATATGACTATGAAGATCGGCCTGTCCTCCACCGCGACATGCGCCGGAGGGAGCCGCGACATTCCTCGGCCCCCTCCGCACCTAGAGCCTCGTTTTACTGGACTATGATCGTGAAGTTGTCCGTGGCGCCTTGCGGAGGCGCGCCGGTCTTGCTGGAGGAGCCGTCCGAGAATTTGACGGTATTACCCAGGGTCACCGTATAGGTTCCGACATCGTCAGGAGCAAGTTCGACGAACACGCTCAGCTGATGTGTCCCCTTGCCCACGCCTTTGATGCCGCACTCGCGCCTGCCTCCGACCGGGGTCCGGCAGATCTCGGTGCCGTCGACCTTGATCACGAAGATGTCGTCCTTGAGATTGCCACTGTCGAGAACGACGATATCGAAGCTGCAGGGCTTGCCGGCGACCAGAAAATCGCGGGCGGCCACGAGATTGATGCGTGGCTTCGGTACACCCTGGCGGGTTATCGGCTTGCCCGTGCATTCCAGGGCATTGAGAATGTCGTCGATCGAAGCGCTCGGCTTGGCCTGCTTGAGCAGTGCGAACGCGCCCGCGACGTGTGGTGCCGCCATGGACGTTCCGGACTTGGCCACGGTCTGCGGCAGACCCTTTCCATTGGCCTTGGCAGAAACGATGCTGGTTCCCGGGGCGAGCAAGCGGACCTGCTCCGAGTGATTGGAGAAGGTGGAGACTGTCTCCGGCGCAACTTTCGTCGTCGAGCCGACTGCTATGGCCGTCGAGATGCAGGCCGGAAAGCTGATCGCACCGTTCGTGCCGTCGTTGCCGGATGCCACGATGGGGGCGATGCCGGCGGCGCGGACGCTGTTGAAGGCGGCGGTGACGACAGGCGCGACGCTGTCGCACGCCGTCCCGAAGCTGCCTCCGCCCAGGCTCAGATTGACGGCGACGATCTTGTACTGCGCTTGAAGCGCCCTGGCGCGCTCGAGGCCTTTGACAATGTCGGAGTTCAGGGCGCGAATGCAAGGCGTTGTGGTGCCCTTGCAGTCGCGAGGATTATTGTGCTTGGTAAACACTTGGATTGAAATAAGGCTGGCACCAGTGGCGACACCCTTTAGGGATGCCATGTCGCCAAGTGCAATTCCGGCGACATGGGTGCCGTGATCGCATCCTGGAATGTTCAGCGGACAGTTGGCTCCGGCAAAGGTGCCGATCGTCTCGGGCACGCCGCCGGGGCAAAGTGACGATGTCTGGCCCAAGACGCTATTCGTGGAATAACACCCCACTGCCTTGACTTTGGCCTTCAGCATCGGATGAACGAGAGTCTTAGTCTTCCGATCGAATTTCGTATCGGTGCCGGTGTCGATGACGGCGATGGAGTAACCTTTGCCGGTGAGCCCCATGGTCCGCAGGGCGGTGCCCCCGATCAACGGCACGCTTTTGCTGAGGTTGGGCGCGAGCAGCATGTCTTCCTCGATGCTGACGACGCCGGGATCCGCAAGTAGCCGTTGCAGCAGGCTCGGCGAGGCCTCGATGGCGAAGCCGGCTATGGTATCGAAGCGCTTGACGCCGGCCTCGGCCTCCGCTCGCGTCGTATCGCTGCCGACGAGAAGGCCGACACGCCGCAACACCGCGTCCTGCGCCGCTCTGAGTCCCTTCGCATGGTCGTCCATCTGCGCCATGCTGGCACGCGGTGGCAGCTCGGCAAAATCAATCCCGACGATAACGCGTAGTCGGCCCTCCTGTCGCGCCTTCTCGAGCAGACGCTCCGCTTGACTCGAGGTGACACTTTCCGCCTGAAGCTCTCCGGGCCCGAGCTTCTGTGTATAGACCACGATGGGATTTGACGAATCAGTCATGATGCTTGCGGGAGGATATGGGCTAGGAGAAAACCCTGGCAGATCTTCAGCGGCGCCAGCCTTGTCGATTGCCGAGAAGGATATGCCCAGTGCCAAGACTGCTGACGTTACTTTCAGCGTGTTTAAATGATGCATGATATTTTTACTCGCACGGCATGGATGAATCGATCAGAGAGACGAAGACCTCTCCGTCAAAGTTCACTTGGTGCTACATGCTGAGCTGAGCGTCGGTGAGTTTATGTGACGCAGACTTCTTTAAATGACAACTTTAGAGCATTTGTGCCCTAATCAAATGTGATCTCGCTGGCTGCTCTAAAGGAGCCCAAGAATCCGCGTGACCAAATCTGTACACGTTCCTTAACAAAATGCAATACCCGACAAACTCAACTGGAGGGAGTATTGCCGCGAAGGCGAGCGCCTTTCAATTGTTGATCTCGGCTCGTCACATGGGCGGAGCCGATGGTTGTCCTGCTTGAAGCTGCCGGTGAGCGCGAGAATGTGACGTTTGGCTGCGGTGCATCCGGTGGCTCCACGCTACCTTCATGGTTGCAGCGTGAAGCCAGGCCGTAACGGCCGGCCATGCTGTCCGCCAACGGCCGCGCGCCCCGGTCGCCCGGCTACGGTGACACGCTCCCCGTCGGGCTCCTACCTCGCCCCCGTCACCCGCCAGATCACATCCCCCACATCGTCCGCCACCAGCAGCGACCCGTCCGGCCCCACCGTCACGCCCACCGGCCGCCCGTAGGACTCCTTCTCGTCCGGCGCCAGAAATCCCGTCAGGATGTCGCGCGGCGGGCCCGAGGGCTTCCCGTCCGTGAACGGCACGAAGATCACACGGTAGCCGCTGAGCTTGCTGCGGTTCCAGGAGCCGTGCTGGCCGATCACCATGCCGTTCTCGAAGCCGGGCAAGATTCCGGCCGGCAGCCAGCACAGGCCGAGCGAGGCCGTGTGGCCGCCCAGCGCGTAGTCCGGCTGCAGGGCGGTGGCGACGAGCGCCGGGTCCTGCGGCACGCGGTCGTCGACCGTCTGGCCCCAATAGCAGTAGGGCCAGCCGTAGAAGCCGCCGTCCTTCACGGAAGTCAGGTAGTCGGGCGGGGTCTCGTCGCCGAGCCCGTCGCGCTCGTTGACCACGGTCCACAAGGCGCCGGTCGTGGGCTCGAAGGCGAGGCCCACCGGGTTGCGCAGGCCGGCCGCGAAGATGCGGGCGGCACCCGAGGCCAGATCCAGCTCCCAGATCGCGGCCCGGCCCTCCTCGACCGCCATGCCCTGGTCGGCGATGTTGGTGAGCGAGCCCACGCCGACATAGAGCCTGGTCCCGTCGGGGCTGGGCAGCAGGCTGCGCGTCCAGTGGCCGCCGGGCTGGAAGGTGACGAGCTTGCGGCCGGGGCCTTTGGCGCTGGCGGTGGCCGCGTCCCAGGC
>JAPJRA010000493.1 GCA_030824835.1 Geminicoccaceae bacterium
ACGGCATACTTCGCCTACATCCTGACCATCGCCTTCAATCCGACGGCGCTTGGTGCCCCGATAGCGCACGACTCGATCCTCACCTGGGGCGTGGTGGTCGGCGTGGCGCTGCTGAGCTTCGGGTTCCTGCTCACCGCCACCTACGTGGTTGTCGCCAACACGCGGCTCGACTCGCTGAGCCGGCAGCTTCGGGAGGACGTCCGATGAGACTGCTGCGCCCGCTTCTTGCCTTGGCCGTCGTCGTGCTGACCGGCGCCGACGCCTTCGCGGACACCATCTCCGGCCCGACCGTGCGTCAGGCGCTGAATCCCACGGCCATCGGCATGTTCCTGGCCTTCGTGGCGATCAGCCTCGGCATCACCATCTGGGCCGCCCGCCGCGGCAACCGGACGGCCAGCGATTATTACGCGGCCGGCGGTGGCCTGAGCGGCATCCAGAACGGCCTCGCCATCGCCGGGGACTACACCTCGGCCGCCACGTTCCTGGGCGTCACGGCGCTGGTCTACACGTCGGGCTATGACGGGATGATCTACGCCATCGGCTTTCTCGTCGGCTTCCCGATGATCCTGTTCCTGATCGCCGAGCCATTGCGCAACCTCGGCCGCTACACATTCGCCGACGTTGCCGCCTACCGCCTCTCGGAGGTCCCGGTCCGCCTGATCGCCGGCGTCAACACGCTGGTGATCGTGCTGTTCTACCTGATCGCGCAGCTCGTCGGCGCAGGGAAGCTGATCCAGCTCCTGTTCGGCTTGCCGTACTTCGTGGCCGTCGGGCTCGTGGGCGTGCTGATGATGGCCTATGTCGCGTTCGGCGGCATGCTGGCCACTACCTGGGTGCAGATCATCAAGGCGGTCCTGCTGCTCAGCGGCTCCGCCCTGATGTCGTTCCTGATCCTGGCCCATTTCGGCTTCAGCCTCGAGGCACTGTTCAGGACGGCGGTCGACGTCCACCCGAAAAGCGTCGGCATCATGGCGCCGGGTGGTCTCGTCAAGGACCCCATCTCGGCCATCTCGCTGGGCATGGCGTTGATCTTCGGCACGGCGGGCCTGCCCCACATCCTGATGCGTTTCTTCACCGTGGCCGATGCCCGCCAAGCGCGCCTGTCGGTGCTGGTGGCGACCGGGTTCATCACCGTCTTCTACAGCCTGCTGTTCGTGCTCGGCTTTGGTGCCATTGCCCTCGTGCTCGCCGATCCGACCTTCAAGGATGCGGCCGGGAACCTGATCGGCGGGACCAACATGGTGGCCCTGCATCTGGCGGACAGGCTCGGTGGCTCGCTCATGCTGGGCTTCATCTCGGCCGTGGCCTTCGCGACGATCCTGGCCGTGGTCTCCGGCCTCACCATCGCCGGCGCCTCGGCCGCGAGCCACGACCTCTATGCCCGGGTCCTGCGCCGCGGCGCGGCCAGCGAGCAGAAGGAGGTCCGGGTCTCCAAGGCCGCGGCCGTCGTCCTCAGCCTCACGGCCATGGGCCTCGCCATGCTGTTCGAGAACCAGAACATCGCCTTCGTCGTCGGGCTCGTCTTCGCCATCGCCGCCAGCGCCAATTTCCCTGTCCTGCTGCTCTCGGTGACCTGGCGGGGCCTGACCACCCGTGGCGCGGTCGCGGGCTCCCTCGCGGGCCTGCTCTGCGCGCTCCTCCTGGTCGTGCTCAGCCCCGGCGTCTGGACGGCGACCTTGAAGCTGGGGCCGGCGCCGTTCGCTTACGACAATCCCGCCTTGTTCTCGGTGCCGCTGGCGTTCCTGACCTCCTGGCTGGTCTCACAACTCGACCGCAGCCTGGCCGGCAAGGCCGTCCGGTCAGCGTTCACGGCGCAGCACGTCGTAGCACAGACCGGCTTCGGCCGGGCCGCCGCACCCGCCTTCCACTAGCCCATCGGGAGAGAAGACCATGTCCGAGCCTACCATCCACAACTGGCCGCAAGCTCCGTCCCACTGGCCCACGGACCTGCGCCGGAAATTCGCCGAGCGCTTCGGCAACGGCCAGGTCGGCAGCCGTCTCGTCTCGGAGACCGACCGGGTCCGGGTCTGGCACCTCCATCTGCAGCCCGGCCAGCGGATCGGCTTCCATACGCACGTGCTCGACTATTTCTGGACCGCGCTGACGGCCGGTGCGGCGCGCTCGCACTACCACGATGGGCGCATCGCCGAGGTGAGCTACGCCGCCGGCGACACGCAGCACCATCGCTTCGGCACGGGCGAGTTCATGATCCACGATCTCGAGAACATCGGCGAGACGGAGCTCGTCTTCGCGACCGTCGAGTTCCTCGACAGCGCCAATCCACCCTTGCCCTGCGCCGGAAATTCGCCGAGCGCATCGGCAACGGCCAGGTCGGCAGCCGTCTCGTCTCGGAGACCGACCGGGTCCGGGTCTGGCACCTCCATCTGCAGCCCGGCCAGCGGATCGGCTTCCATACGCACGTGCTCGACTATTTCTGGACCGCGCTGACGGCCGGTGCGGCGCGCTCGCACTACCACGATGGGCGCATCGCCGAGGTGAGCTACGCCGCCGGCGACACGCAGCACCATCGCTTCGGCACGGGCGAGTTCATGATCCACGATCTCGAGAACATCGGCGAGACGGAGCTCGTCTTCGCGACCGTCGAGTTCCTCGACAGCGCCAATCCACCCTTGCCCCTGCCGGCGGACGTCGTGCCTGCCCGAAGCGCGGCGTGAGCGGTGCCACGACTCCACGACTGCGAGCAATGGCGCGGGTGGCGTCCTCGCTCGGCCCGGTCGAGCTGGGTGACCCCCAGCTCGCCAACCACATCCTGATGGCACGCACGTCGGTTGCGCGGAGTGCCCCAGCTCGAATTGGTCAAGTATTTTCCAGTATATGCGTTGAACAATATTTCCAGACGGGATGAATAATCGTGCAATCGGTGGCAGATGAGCTGTCTGAACTCATACTTTTGTATGGCAGACTCGGAAGATGATCGTCGATATCCCATCCAGGGTCCTGGTCGGTGACCGTAGGGTCGCAGGATCTGGAGCCCGCCCAAGACATGGGCGACTGACGCGGCTCACCGCCGCCGGAGACCGAGAATGACCTCGCCCCGAGTCGGCGCGCCCGCGCTGGGCCCAGGATTGATTTTCGCCATGGCGAGCGCCGCTGGCATCGCCGTCGCCAACATCTACTACAACCAGCCAATGCTGGCGGTGATGGAGCGCGATCTGCCGGGCAGCCTCACCGCCCTCGTGCCGACCGCGACCCAACTCGGCTATGCCGCCGGCCTCTTCCTCCTGGTCCCGTTGGGAGACCTCCTCGAGCGACGTCGACTCATCGTGCTGCAGTTCGTGGCCCTGGCCGGCGCGCTGGTGCTCGCCGCGTCCGCGCGCGGCACCGGGCTGCTGCTGGCGGCCTCCCTTCTCGTCGGACTTGCTGCGACGGTCGCGCAGCAGATCGTGCCGCTGGCGGCGCACCTCGCCTCGCCGGAGAAGCGGGGTGCCACCGTCGGCATGGTTCTCTCGGGCGTGCTCACGGGCATTCTGCTCAGCCGCACGCTCGCCGGCTTCGTGGCGGCCCATGCCGGCTGGCGGGAGATGTTCTGGCTCGGTGTCCCGATGGCGCTGGCGGCCGGCGCGCTGATGGCCCTGAGGCTGCCGCACAGCAAGCCGGAGACCAGCATGAGCTATGGCCGCCTCGTTCATTCGCTGGGCCAGCTCTGGTGGGAGTTCTCGGCCTTGCGCCGCGCCGCGGGGACGCAGGCGTTGATTTTCGCCGCCTTCACGATCTTCTGGACGATTCTCGCCTTCCGGCTCCAGCAGCCCGCCTTTCACCTCGGCGCCGAGGCGGCCGGCCTGTTCGGCATCCTGGGCGCGGTCGGCATCCTCGCGGCACCGCTTGCCGGGCGCTTCGCCGACCGGCATGGCCCCGACCGCGTGGTCATGCTCGGTGCGGCGCTGACGCTCGCCGCCTGGCTCGTCTTCCTGGCTTGGTCAGCGCTTGCGGGGCTGGTCGCAGGGGTGGTTCTGCTCGACTTCGCCATGCAGAGCGCGCTGGTATCGAATCAGCAT
>JAPJRA010000494.1 GCA_030824835.1 Geminicoccaceae bacterium
GTGCCTGCCGCGGTGCCCGATCAGGTAAAAGCCGCGATGATGGTGGCGATGCTGCGGCAGGTCCGGCGGCACGTTGAGCAGAATTTCGAGAATGTCGGTGAGCGCTTCCCTGAGGAAGCCCGCCGGATGCACTATGGCGAGGTCGAGGAGCGCGAGATCTTCGGCCGGGCGACCCCGGAAGAAGCCCGCGATCTGCAGGAAGAGGGCATTCCGGTGCGAGCGCTGCCGGACCTTCCGGAACTCGACAGCTGACGGCCGTCAGGCCTCACGCGTAGCCGTCAGCAGATAATTCACGCTTGGATCGCGGCTCAATCTGAAGTCGTCGCGTGCGCCGTCATATTCGACGCCGCTGATGTGGACGGCGCGCAGCCCATGTCGGCGCAGCTCGCGGCCAAGTTCCGCGGGGCGGACGAAGCGCCGCCAGTTGTGTGTACCGCGTGGTAGCCATCCGAGTATGTATTCGGCGCCGATTACCGCCTTGAGCAGGCTGGCCGGCGTACGGCTCAGGGTCGACAAGACGGCAAGGCCACCCGGCCGGGTGACGGCTGCCATCGCCGCCAGAAACTGCGGTACGTCGGGCAGGTGTTCGATGACTTCCGAGGCAATCACCAGATCGAATATGCACCCAGCCGCCATCGTCGCTTCCAGGGTGCTGGCCTCGTAATCGATCTCAAGCCCGACCTCGGCCGCATGCCAGCGTGCCGTCTCGATGCTGCTCTCGATCGGGTCGATGCCGGTCACCGTGGCGCCCATGCGCGCCAGAGGCTCGGACAGCAAGCCACCGCCGCACCCGACGTCCAGTACCGTGATGCCCGCCAGGGGGCCCGGCTGGGCAGGATCACCGCCAAAGTGTTCGCACACCCGGTCGCGGATATAGGCGACGCGCACGGGATTCAGCTTGTGCAGCGGAGCCATCGGTCCGGCCGTATCCCACCAAGTTGCGCCGAGCTCGGCGAACTTGGCCACTTCCTCGGGATCGGTGGTGTCGGTCTGCACAGTGGCGGCACTCGCCATGGTAGAGTTCTCCGTCGAGGTGCCTTGCCGACGCCCGACCATGTGATTAGAAGGGCGCACCCTTCAATTGGAGCCGGCGCGCGAGCTCGCATGGGCGTTGTGTTGCCGTTGCGCAGAATGCGAGCTGACCGGTGACTCTTGTCGTTCAGAAATATGGCGGCACCTCTGTGGCCGATCCGGAGCGGATTCGCAACGTCGCCGCTCGGATCAAGCGACAGGTGGAGCAGGGCGATCAGGTGGCCGTGGTCGTCTCGGCGATGGCCGGTACCACCAATCAGCTGGTGAACTGGGTGCACGGCCTGGATGCCGCGGGCTACGACACGGCCGAGTACGACCAGGTCGTTGCGAGCGGTGAGCAGGTATCCGTGGGCTTGCTGGCGATCGCGTTGCAGACCCTGGGTGTGCCGGCACGGTCGTTCCTGGGCTGGCAGGCCGGCTTTCGCACCGACGCAGCCTACAGCAAGGCCCGAATCCTGGAGATCGACCCCGTGCCTGTGCGCAGCTGCCTCGATGCAGGTGCGGTCGCGGTCGTGGCCGGTTTCCAGGGCATGGGCCCGGAAGGACGGGTGACGACACTTGGCCGCGGTGGTTCGGACACCTCGGCGGTGGCGCTGGCGGCGGCCCTGGGCGCCGATCGCTGTGACATCTTCACGGACGTCGATGGGGTCTACACGACAGACCCAAGAATTGTTGCCAAGGCCCGCAAGCTTGACCGCATCACCTACGAGGAGATGCTGGAGATGGCGTCGCTGGGAGCGAAGGTGCTGCAGACCCGCTCGGTTGCGCTGGCCATGCAGCACCATGTCCGGGTGCAGGTACTGTCCAGCTTCGAGGATCGGCCGGGCACGCTGGTCGTGGATGAGGATGAGATCGTGGAAACGCAGATCGTCAGCGGGATTGCCTACAGCCGGGACGAGGCGCGGATCACCGTGCTGGGGGTCAAGGATAGGCCGGGTGTCGCTGCTGCCATTTTCGGCCCGCTGTCCGGCAGTGGCATCAATGTCGACATGATCGTTCAGTCGGTCAGTCGCGATGGCGAATATGCCAACCTGACGTTCACGGTCACCCGCTCCGATCTACCGCGGGCCCTGGCGGTGCTGGAGCGTGCCAATGATGACATCCGCTATGAGCGGGTTGTTGCGGATGCCGACGTGGTCAAGATCTCGATCGTCGGTGTCGGGATGCGCAGCCATGCCGGCATCGCCCATCAGATGTTCGCCACCCTGGCCGCCAAGGGTATCAACATTCATGCTATCGCCACCTCCGAGATTAAGGTCAGTGTACTGATCGGCGAGGAGTACACGGAGCTGGCGCTCCGGGCACTCCACACGGCCTACGGCCTGGACAAGGACTGAGTTGGTGTCGATCCCGTCAAAGCACGCTCGTCTCGACCACCTCTGGCATCGTGGCCGGCATTTCCTGGGCACCGATCTCGCCGTCATGGCCGGGGCCATGACCTGGGTGTCGGAGCGCAACCTTGTGGCGGCGATCAGCGATGCCGGCGGCTTCGGAGTGCTGGCCTGCGGCTCGATGGGACCCGAGCGTCTGTCGGAGGAGATATCGGCGACGGCGGGCCTCACCGACCGGCCATTCGGCGTCAACCTGATCGTCATGCATCCCCAGCTCGACGAGTTGGTCGGTGTCTGCCTCGAGCATCGGGTGAGCCACGTAGTCCTGGCCGGCGGGCTGCCTCCGCGAGAGGCGATGCAGCGGCTGAAGTCCGGCGGTGTGAAGGTGGTGTGCTTTGCGCCGTCGCTAGCGCTCGCCAAGAAGCTCGTACGGAGTGGTGCCGATGCGCTCGTAATCGAGGGGATGGAAGCCGGTGGCCATATCGGGCCGGTCTCCACCTCCGTGCTGGCTCAGGAGATCCTGCCGTTCGTGACCGAGGTGCCGGTGTTTGTCGCCGGCGGAATCGGCCACGGCGAGATGATCGCTGCCTATCTGCAAATGGGGGCTGCAGGTGTGCAGATGGGTACAGTATTCGTCTGTGCCGAGGAATCGACGGCGCACCCCGCCTTCAAGCAGGCCTTCGTGCGTGGCGCCGCGCGGGACGCCGTGCCGTCGGTACAGATCGACCCCGAGTTCAAGGTCATTCCGGTACGCGCGCTTGCCAATGCGGGTACGCGGCGCTTCACGGAGACCCAGATCGAGGTGATCGGCAAGTTTCGCAGAGGCGAGATGACCTTTGAACAAGCCTCGCTAGCCATCGAGCACTATTGGGCCGGTGCTTTGCGTAAGGCCGTGGTCGATGGCGACGTCGAGAACGGCTCATTGATGGCTGGCCAGAGCGTGGGCTTGGTGCGCAAGGTCCAGCCCGTGCGGGCGATCCTGGCTGACCTTGTCGACCAAGCCGAGCTGGCGCTGGCCCGTCGCGCCGAGGATCCATTGCCCGCGATCCCGGTCAACTGATGGTGACCCCGGGCGGGCGGGGCCATCCCGAGCCCGCCGCGGAGCCTCGGCGAAGCATCGAGTTCTCCGCCTCGCGGATGTTGTTGCGGCGTCTGGTCGAGGTCGTGGCCGAGCCGGTCACACCACAGCAGCGTCTCGACAAGATCGCGGGGCTGATCGCCGCCAACCTCGTGGCCGAGGTGTGTTCGGTCTACTTCAACCGCGCCGGCGAGGTCCTCGAGCTTTTTGCGACGATCGGTCTCTCTCCCGAGGCCGTGCACCGCACCCGGATGCGGGTTGGGGAGGGCTTGGTAGGATCGATCGCGGCGCAGGGCAACGTCATCAACACGGCCGACGCCCAGAGCCACCCGAGCTTCCGTTATTTCCCGGAGACCGGTGAGGAGATCTATCACTCCTTCCTGGGGGTGCCGATCTTGCGCGCCGGACGAGTTGTGGGCGTGCTCACGGTCCAGAACCGGGCCCGCCGCGGCTATGCCGAGGACGAGATCGAGGCGATGCAGATCATCGCCTCGATCCTGGCCGAGATGTTCGTCTCGGGCGAGCTGAACGATCAGACCAAGAATGCTGACATCGCCGCCGACGCGCCGGCCA
>JAPJRA010000495.1 GCA_030824835.1 Geminicoccaceae bacterium
ATACGCTGTTCCGGACGGCGGCGCTCGGGGGCTCGGGCCCGATCGCCGCCATGGCAGCCGCAAGCTCACGCCGGGAGCTGGCATTGCTGGCGATGGCCGATCCCCACCTGATCGACGATACCGGACTGAACCGCGCCGGCCCCGCCGGAACTCTGCTCGAGCCACCCCGACGGTGGAACAAGACGATCGTGATTTGAGACAGTGTGCGCAGGAGGCAGCATGCCCTCTGGTCGCTAGATCTCCTGCTCCAGCCCTCCGTTCCTTCTCGCCGTGTCATAGGCGCACTGCGCTCTTTCCAGCGCGGAGCCGTTGGCGAGCGACCAGCTGTATAGGGCGGCGAAGGGTTCGCGTAGCGAGCAGCCGAGAGCGGTAATGGTGTACTCGACGCCGATCGGCTGCGTCGGCAGGACTCGGCGACTGACGAGGCCGTTGCGCTCCAGGCGCTTCAATGCGTCGGACAGAGCCTTGTGCGTGATGCCGTCGAGCCGGCGCTTGAGGTCGTTGAACCGCGCCGGCTGCGTGCAGAGAACACTGAGGATCAGCACCGTCCACTTGTTGGCGATCTGGTCGAGGATGGGCCGGGTCGCGCTGACGTCGAGCGGCAGCTCGAGCACGTCCTTGGACATGGGTATACGCCTTGATATCTGAGCACCATCTGGTGCCTTCTTGTGATTAGATATAGCAATGATACCTGTTCGTCATCACCAGCGATGTGAGGACGTATGAGCAGGCTTTCAGGCAAGATCGCCGTCGTGATCGGTGGCCATGGCGGCATCGGTGGCGCCATTGCGGAGCGGTTCGCGGCGGAGGGCGCCACCGTTTACGCCACCAGTCGTCGCGCCGAGGAGGGGGAGGTCGAGCTTGGGGCCGGCAGGCTGCGCGCGCGCCGCGTCGATGCTGCCGATCCGACGGCGCTCGCCGCCTTCTTCGAGGCGGTGGGCAGCGAGGCCGGACGGGTGGACCTGCTCGCCGTCAACGCCGGCATCTCCGAGTTCGCGACGCTCGACGACGTCGGCGAGGATCATTTCGACCGGATCTTCGCCCTCAACGTGCGCGCGCTGCTGTTTGCGGCCAAGGCCGCGACGGCGATCATGCCGGATGGTGGCTCGATCGTGTTGGTGGGCTCGATCGCCGACGCGATCGGCATCAAAGGCTATGGCGTCTACGGGGCGACCAAGGCCGCCGTGCGCTCGTTCGCGCGGACCTGGGCCAACGAGCTGGCGCCCCGCAACATCCGCGTCAACGTCGTGGCACCGGGACCAACCGACACCGCCATGATGGCGGCGACGTCCGACGAGGTGCGCGAGACGCTGACGAAGCTGATCCCGCTCGGGCGTATGGGTCGTGCCGACGAAGTGGCCTCGGCCGCGCTGTTCCTCGCCAGCGACCAGAGCAGCTTCATCACCGGGGCTGAGCTGCCGGTCGACGGTGGCATGGCGCAGGTCTGATCTGCGCCGCCTGCCCCGCCTGGCGGGGGCTCGCTCAGGGATCGGGGCGCTGCTCGTCGAGCGCCCCGATCCTCGCCAGACCGTCGGCGACGCTCTCCGAAAGGTAGATGATCACGCGGCGCGCGTGGGTGCCTTGGGAAACTGGTCGAGCAGCAGGGCATCTCGCCTCCCGGTCAGATCCGGGTGCCCGGCGTCCCGGCGTGCAGCGGTGCGAAGATGTGCTGCTCGACCAGCTCGGGCGCCCACTGGACCAACTCGACCACGCTGCCGTCCGCATGGTTCCTGTAGATCATTCGTCCGGTCGGGATGTCGTTGATGTCGCGCTACGGCTGCGCCGTTCGCGAGGAGCTTACCCTTGGCGTCGTCAATGTCCTCCATGATCCAAGGACCGAGGCTGCAGGAAGAACGGCATCGGCGCGACATGTAGGACAGGGGTGACCGCTCGACGCCCAGCGCCGGGCAGCCCGCTCATGGACCGCCCCTTGATCGAGGTCCCCGATCTTGGCGGCCGAATCCCGCTCGTTCGGCGTCTCGGGTCCGCTTGGCCGGGCGTGTTGAACGGCGCGTCCGCTTCCTACACCAGTTCGGCCAGCACGGCTGCGTCGAAGTCCTTCAAGGCGCTGCTGTTGCCGGTCCGTACCTTCTCGGCCCATGCCGGATCGGCGATCAGGGCGCGGCCGACGGCGATCAGGTCGAACTCATCGCGTTCCATCCGCTCGACGAGCTTGTCGAGTTTGGCCGTAGACGAGCCCTCGCCGCCGAACGCGCCCATGAAGTCTTCCGTGAGGCCGACCGAGCCGACGCTGATCGTGGCCGCGCCGGTCAGCTTCTTGGCCCAGCCGGCGAAATTCAGACCCTGCTCGCCATCGATGTAGGGGAACTCGGGCTCCCAGAATCGGCGCTGCGAGCAGTGCAGCACGTCAACGCCGGCCTCCACCAGGGGAATCAGCCAGTCGGCCATGAGATCGGGCGTCTCCGCGAGTCGCACGGTGAAGTCCTGCACCTTCCACTGGCTGAGACGCAGGATGATCGGGAAGTCGGGGCCGACGCTCGCCCGGACCGCCGCGACGACCTCTGCGGCAAAGCGCGAGCGTTCGCCGATCGTGGCACCGCCGTAGCGGTCGGTCCGATGGTTGGTGGCGGCCCAGAAGAACTGGTCAAACAGGTAGCCGTGCGCCCCGTGCAGCTCGATGGTGTCGAAGCCAAGACGCTTGGCGTCGCTGGCGGCGCGGGCAAAGGCGGCGATGGTCTCGGCAATGTCGCCATCGCTCATGGCGACACCGCGCCCGACCCCCGGCGCCTCCAGTCCGGACGGGCTTTCGACGGGCGAGTCCGGCACCCATGCCGTCAGGAAGCTCTTGAGCGCTCCGGTGTGCCAAAGCTGCGGGCCCATCTTGGCACCGCCATCATGAACCGCATCGATCACGCCCTTCCAGCCCGCCAGGGCCGCGTCGCCGTGGAAGAACGGGACACCCGGGTCGTTCCGCGCCGCTGGTCGGTCGATCACCGTGCCCTCGGAGAGGATGAGGCCGGCCCCGCCTTCCGCCCGACGGCGATAGTAAGCCGCATGCGCCGCACCGGGGATCCCATCTGCGGCGAAGCTGCGGGTCATGGGTGCCATGACGATGCGGTTCGACAGCTCCATGGCGCCGACACGGAACGGGCGAAACAGGACGTCGGTAGCGGTCATCAGAGCATAGGCCTCCTTGGGGCGGACCTCAAAGATATACAGCATATACTGAGTTACAAGTACGCACCTAGGGTTGACTAGGTATAGGCAAGTAAACCGCATGCTTGCGGGCGATCGTTGCTTGATCGGGTTGGGGCTGCATGGTCGATGGTGTTGCGGCCGCGATCAACGGCACGATGGAGCAAGCTCACCTGCCCGCAAGGGCTGGGCGACGGCTCCTGATGCCGGTTCGGAGGGTCCGCTGAGAGCGATACCTTGGGTGTTGGTGGCGTTGATCGGCTCATTTCCGTCGTCCGCGAGGACCATGGGCCCATCGTCAGGGTGCTTGCGGACGAGCAAATAGTATCGAGACTTGGTCTTCCGCGCGCTGCCTTGAAGCAATCGAGACATATGGCGGAGCCAAAGAGCTGGAGACGCTCCTCTCCAGAGATCAATCCTTCCCTGTCAGCAGCGACAATCTCTCTTTCAAGAATATTTGTCTGCGTCGATGCTCCTTATGCTCCGATCACGGTCGGGCCTTTGGCAGACTTCTCGTTAAATGCCTCATGCCCGACCTTTCTGTTGGCAAGCTGACGTAGACGACATATGGCCTCCCACTTCCTCCTCTACGCTAAGGCCCGCACCCTCTCGCTGGTGCAGGTGGCCCGCCTGTCGGACGAGCCGGCCCAGGCCACGTTCCAGGCGCTGCGGTGGCATGAGACGGGCGGCGATCCGGTGTGCCCGGCCCGCGGCTGCTGCACCTGCTACGAGTACCGGACCCGCCGCCTGTTCGAGTGCAAGGGCTGCGGCAAGCGGTTCTCCGTCACCAGCGGCACGACGTTCCACGGCCGCAAGCTGCCGATGCGCGACTACCTGATGGCCATCGCGATCTTCG
>JAPJRA010000496.1 GCA_030824835.1 Geminicoccaceae bacterium
GGCTCCAGGCCACCCGCCGCGCGCAGATGCTCCAGGTGCGCGCGACCCTGGCCGACAGGTCCTCGACCGCCACCACCTCGAGCCCGGCAGCCTCGGCCAGGCGGCGATAGTCGGCCTCGTCGCCCATGCTCGGCAGGCGGCCCTCGCGGCAGATCGGCTCCAGCAGGAAGCGGACCTCCCAGGGTTTCGGCCGGTCGCGGGCGAGCCAGGCGCAGACGGCGAGCCTGCCGCCGGGCCGCAGCGTGCGGAAGGCCTCGGTGAAGAAGCGCTCTTTGTCCTCCATGTGCTCGGAGCTCTCGATCGCATAAGAGCGGTCGAAGCAGGCGTCGGGGAAGCCGTTGGCGAGCCAGTCCCGGGCGAGAATGGCAAGGCTGCCGCGCGCCGGCGCTCGGCTCTTGCCCCGGGCCGCCTGCGCGGTCGAGATGGTGACGCCGGTGACGTCGACCCCGTGCCGCTCCGCGAGGCGCTGGGCGGTGGCGCCGTAGCCGCAGCCGATGTCGCAGACCTTCTGGCCCGCCTCCAGCTCCAGCCGCTCGGCCACCAGATCGACCAGGGCCTCCATGGCCGCCTCGGGGGTCTCGCGGCCGGTGCGCCAGTAGCCGTGATGGACGTGCTGCCCCCAGACCTCGCGGTAGAACGGGTCGAGCTCGTCATAGTGGGCGGCGACGGCGGCAGCGGTCTGGGGCAGGGCGGGGCGGATCACTTGCGGCGATCGACGCACCAGCGGAAGGCCAGGTGCCAGCTCACGTCGGCGGTGATGCCGGCCTCGGCCAGGAGCCTTTCCCAGTCCGCACGGCGGAAGCTGCGGGCGACCGAGACCATGCCGTCGCTGCGCACGATCGGGTGCCAGCGCGCCACGGTCGCCAGGAGCCCGAAGCCCCAGTAGGCGAAGCCATTGCGGTGCAGGTCGGCGATGAACCAGCCGCGCGGCGCGTGGCGGTCGAGCCAGCGCAGGAAGCGGACGATGTCGGCATCGGCCAGATGATGGGTGAACTGCGAGGTGACGATGAGGTCGGGCGGCGGCTCCGGGACATACGCGAACACGTTGCCGGTGCGCCACTCGATCGCCATGCCGGGCGGCGTCTGCGCGGCGGCGGCCACGGCGCTGCGCGGGTTGAGGTCGATGCCGGCGAGGCTCACGGTTCGACCACACCGCTCGGCCCACCGGTGGATGGCGCGCAGGAGGTCGCCCTCGCCGCAGGCGACGTCGAGGATGGTGACGGGCAGGTCCGGCGGCAGGTCGCGGGTGACGTCGTCGAGCCAGCGCAGGGTCGGGCGGTGGGTGAAGGTGATACGGTTGACCGCGGCCAGGTCGTGCAGGCAGCGCGCGTAGTCCGCTTGCGGCAGGGACGGGTCGTCCATGACCTCAGCCTCGTGGCTGCGCTGTGCGAGGTTCATCGAACGCTGCCCCCAACGGACGGGATGGTGCCGGCCGCTACATGACGGCCAGCAGCAGCAGCGGCAAAGTCACGAAGGAGAGAACGGTCGAGCCCAGCACCATGCCGGCGACCTCCTCCGGCGCCGTGTCGTAGCGCACGGCCCAGAGATAGTTGAAGACCGCCACCGGCATGGCGCTCTCGAGCATGATCACACCGCGCATCGTCCCCTCCAGGCCCATGGCCTCGGCCACGGCGAGGCCGACCGCGAAGCCCAGCCCCAGCCGCAGGACGGACATGGCGAGCGCCCGGCCCATGCCGGCGATGCGCAGCCGCGCCAAGGCCACGCCCAGCGACAGCAGCATGATCGGCACGGCGCAGTCGCCTAGCAGCGTCGTGGTGTTGGCGGCCCAGCGCGGCAGGTCGAGCCCCAGCGCTTGCATCACGAGAGCCAGCGCCACGGCGTAGATCAGCGGCGTGCGCGCCATCTGGCGCAGGTCCAGCCGCCCGGCGGCGATGGCCGGCCCCAGCGTGAACTGGGCCACGGCCAGGACGGCGAAGAAGACGACGGCGAGCCCCAGCCCCTTGTCGCCAAACGCGAACAGGCACAGCGGCATGCCCATGTTGCCGGAATTGGGGAAGATCAGCGCCGGCAGATAGATGCGCAGCGGCATGCCGGTGGCGCGCAGGACGGCGAAGGCCACGGTCGCGGTCGCCAGTAGGCAGGCGAGGGAGGCCGAGGCGATGAGCGTCAGCTCGGCCGCCTCGAAGCGCAGGCGCAGCAAGGTCGAGAAGACGAGGCACGGGGTCGCGACGTTGATCATCAGCGTGGTGATGAAGGCGCCGTCATAGGGCAGCCCGGCGCGGGCCCAGCCGAAGCCGAGTGCCGCGATCAGGAAGACCGGCGCCATCACCGCCGTGATGTCGGAGAACAGCTGCAACAGGTTCAAGGTCTCGTCCCCCCGCAGGCTCGGCTGGCCGCTACCCGTGCGGCGGGGTCCACAAATAGAGCCAGGTTTCCGTCAGCGTGGTCGGGCCCAGCCGCAGGAAGAGGCGCATGTCGATCGGCTCGGTGCCTTCCCACGAGATGTCGAAGGTGCAGCGCCAGCCGTTGATCTCGGGCAGCGGGCGCAGGAACGGCGAGACCTTGAACAGGCCGCCCAGCGAGGTGACGGGCTCGACCTGGCCGCGGGAGAGGTTGATGACCGGCTCGACCGGGGCGTCCTTTGGGATCAGCGGCAGGTCGCCGCCGGCGAAGTCGATCACGAACTTGCGCAGGTTCTTGGGGTTGGGCTGGACGAAGCCGGTGACCCCGCCACGGCCGATCCGGGTGCCGACGCAGACGGCGACCGACGGTTGGACCGGGGCGCGCTGGCACCAGTGGATGCGGTAGGCAAGCTCGAGCTGGGCGCCGGGCACGGCCGGCGCGTCGGGCTGCCAGAAGGCCACGATATTGTCGTTGGTCTCGTCGTCGGTCGGGATCTCGCTGAGCAGGATGCGGCCCTTGCCCCAGGAGGCCAGCGGCTCGATCCAGACCGAGGGGCGGCGCTCGTAGCGGAACGCCTCATCCTGGTAGTGGGCGAAGTCGCGGTCGCGCTGCAAGAGGCCGAAGCCGCGCGGGTTCTCGTCGAGGAACGAGGAGACCTGCAGGGTGGCCGGGTTGCTCAGCGGCCGCCAGACCCACTCGCCGTTGCCGCGCCACATCGACAGGCCGTCGGAATCGTGGATCTCCTCGCGCCACTCGTCGCTCGCCCGGCGCTCGTTCTCGCCGAACCAGAACATGCTGGTCATGGGGGCGATGCCCAGCCGCTCGATCGGCTTGCGCGGGAACAGCTGGGCCGTCACCTCCATCGTGGTGACACCGCCGGGCGAGATGCCGAACCGGTAGGCGCCGGTGACGCTCTCGCTCTCGAGCAGCGCGTAGGCCGTGAGCGTGGTGTCGGTCGGGCGCGGGCGGACCAGCCAGAACCGGCTGAAGCGCGGGAACTCCTCCGGCCGGTCGAGCCCGGTGTCGACGGCGAGGCCGCGGCAGGAGATGCCGTACTGGCTGCCGGCGTCGGTGGCGCGGAAGTAGGACGCCCCCAGGAACACGGCCACGTCCTGGGCGAACTGGGTGTGGTAGTGCAGCCGCCAGCCGGCGAAGCCCAGATCGTGCGGCAAGGGCGGGTCGAACTGGGTCGGGCCGTAGTCGAACAGGCTGGGGTCGTACTCGATCGGCCGCGCTTGGCCGTCGTCGACGACGAAGATCCGCACCGCCGCCTGGTAGTAGAGGCCGAGGTGGAAGAACTGCACCCGGAACGGCAGGTCGGTGTCGGCCCACAGCGCGTGCTCGGGGCGGAAATGCAGCGCCTCGTACTGGTCCCAGGTGAGCCCGGCCAGCTGCGGCGGCCGTTGGTCGCCGGGCGGCTCGAACGGCTGCGTGGACAGGTCGCGGGCCTGGTTCTTCAGCCCTTCCCAGGTGAATGGCAGCGCCGGGCCGAGCGCCGGTTGGGCCATGAGCGCCGGCGCATCGCCCAGCACGCGGGCGAGGAGCCCCCAGCCGGCCAGGGTGGCGGAGCCTTGAAGAAGGTCGCGTCGGTCCATGATGCGGTCAATGTCTCTGCGTGCGGTGCCTCGAACG
>JAPJRA010000497.1 GCA_030824835.1 Geminicoccaceae bacterium
GGTGAGGACCGGCCGGCGGCAATCGCAGAGGCGCCGGTTGCCGTGTCACCGGTCACGGAGGCCAAGGTGCCGGCTCCACCGGTGGTACCGGCCGTGGCACAAGCCGCGGAGGCGGCGCCGGCTCCTATTGAATCCGACGTGACCAGTGCTGTCGCAGCGGAATCGGCGCCGTCGCCGATCGTTCCTGTGGCCTTGGTGTCGCCGGAGTCAGGATCGCTTCTTCCGGCCGTCGCCGACGATCTCACCACCAGCAAGGGCCGGGTCGTGCTGGTGGCGCGCGACAATAGCTGGATCCAGATCCGTTCCCCAGACCGCTCGTTTGTCCGCACACGTACACTGCTGGCTGGCGAACGGTTTGTTGTGCCGGAACGCGACGGGCTAGCGTTGTGGACGGGAAATGCTGGCGGCATCGAGATCGAGGTCGATGGCAAGAGTCAGGGCTTTGTCGGCGCTTCCGGTGCGGTCGTCCGCAACCTGTCCCTGGCGCCTGTCAGCCTGACGGCGCACCCGTCCGTCGTGCGCTGAGGCTTGCGGCAGCCGGCGCATCGCGCCATATCGCCCCGGACAGTAGCTGGGGTTCGATCGGTCATGGTGGCATTGATGGCACGGCAGCGTCACCAGACCCACGCCGTTCGCGTGGGCAAGGTGACGGTTGGCGGCGACGCGCCAGTGGTCGTCCAGTCGATGACCAACACGGACACGGCCGACGTCGCGGCAACCGCGCGGCAGGTGATCGAGCTGGCTCGTGCCGGATCTGAGCTGGTACGAATCACGGTCAACAACGACGAATCGGCGCGTGCGGTCGCAACGATCCGCGAGCGCCTGGACTTGTTGGGTCACGACGTGCCTCTGGTGGGCGACTTTCACTACAATGGTCATCGATTGCTTATCGACTACCCCGACATGGCGCGGGCGCTTGCCAAGTTCCGCATCAATCCGGGCAATGTCGGCTTCGGCGAGAAGCGTGACCGCCAGTTCGAGCAGATGATCGAGGCCGCCCTCCGCTTCGACCGCCCGGTGCGAATCGGCGTCAACTGGGGCAGCCTGGACCAGGACCTCGCGGCTCGGCTCATGGACCTGAATGCGGCGTTGCCCGAGCCGCGACCGGCGGATTTCGTGCTGCGCGAGGCTCTCGTCCGTTCCGCTCTGGACAGTGCCGCCTATGCCGAGCGGTTGGGCCTGGGGGCGGACCGGATCGTGATTTCCGCCAAGGTCAGCCGGGTACAGGACCTGGTCGCCGTATACCGTGAGCTCGCCGACCGGTCGGCCTACGCGCTCCACGTGGGTCTCACCGAGGCTGGGATCGGGATCAAGGGCATCGCGGCGTCGGCCGCAGCACTCTCGTTGCTGTTGCAGGACGGCATTGGCGATACAATCAGGGCCTCGCTGACCCCGCGGCCGGACGAATCCCGCGCAAACGAGGTCGTGGCCTGCCAGGAGATTCTGCAATCGTTGGGTCTGCGCTCGTTCACGCCGCAGGTTGCGGCCTGCCCAGGCTGTGGCCGTACTACCAGCACCTTGTTCCAGGAACTGGCGCTGAGCATTCAGACGTGGCTGCGGGAGCAGATGCCGGTCTGGCAGAAGGATTATCCCGGCGTCGAAGCGATGAACGTCGCGGTGATGGGCTGTATCGTCAACGGCCCCGGCGAGAGCAAGCACGCCGATGTCGGCATCAGCCTGCCTGGCACCGGCGAAAGCCCGACGGCGCCCGTCTTCATCGACGGCAGGAAGGCCCACACGCTGCGCGGCCCGCGGATTGCCGAGGAGTTCCAGGCCATTGTCCAGGCCTATGTCGAGCGCCGGTACGGCACGGCGCACGTCGACGCCTGACTTCCTACCACTTACCACCCTTGCCAGATTCGGATCATGAGCCAGCTACGCCCGGCCCGCGGTACCCACGACCTCTTCGGAGAGGAGGCCCGCCGGCACCGCCATGTCGCGGAATCCGGGCGCGATATCGCCAGCCGCTACGGCTACGGCGAGATCGCGACCCCGATCTTCGAGTTCACCGAGGTGTTCCAGCGGACGCTGGGCGAGACCTCCGACATCGTCACCAAGGAGATGTACACCTTCGAGGATCGCGGCGGTGACCGGGTCACGCTGCGGCCGGAGAACACGGCTGGCGTTGTCCGCGCAGTCATCACGGGCGGCATGACCCAAGAGCTGCCGCAGAAGTTCTATTATCACGGCCCGATGTTTCGCTATGAGCGGCCGCAGAAAGGCCGCCTGCGCCAGTTCCATCAGATCGGCGTCGAGCTGATCGGGGCTGCCGAACCCATGGCCGACGTCGAGGTCATCGCGCTCGGCGCCCACATCCTCGAAACCTTGGGTGTGCTGCAGCACACCGTCCTGGAGCTGAACACTCTGGGCGACCGCGAGAGCCGGCTGGCATACCGCGAAGTCCTGGTTCGCTACCTCGAGGGTCACAAGGAGCGCCTGTCGCACGACAGCCTTTCCCGGCTCGAGCGCAACCCGATGCGGATCCTCGACAGCAAGGACGAAGGCGATCGGGCGGTGATCGCCGAGGCGCCGCTGCTGCATGAGCACCTGAACCCGGCGAGCCGCGAGTTCTTCGCCAGGGTGCAGGACGGGTTGGGTCGGCTCGGAGTCACGTTCGCGCTGAGCCCACGGCTGGTCCGTGGTCTCGACTACTACACGCACACGGCATTCGAGTTCACGACCACGGCGCTGGGCGCCCAGGGTGCCGTCATGGCCGGCGGCCGCTACGACGGCCTGATGCAAGCCATGGGCGGTCCTGACGTGCCCGGCGTCGGCTGGGCCGCTGGCGTCGAGCGGTTGGCCATGCTGCTGGCGGAGACTCCGGCAGCAAACCGGTCGGTGGCGATCGTGCCGATCGGGGCCGAAGCCGAGGCGGCGGCGGTCGTTCTGGCGCACGAGCTGCGCCGGGCAGGGACAACGGTCGAGCTCGCGTTCAAGGGCAAGCCCGGCCAGCGGATGAAGCGGGCCGACAGGCTCGGCGCCCGCTGGGCGGTCTCGCTCGGTAGCGACGAGCTCGCCCGGGGTGTCGTGCGCCTGCGTGATCTGGACAGCGGCGCCGAAGAGGAGCTGAAGGTTGGCGCCGTCGCGGCCCGTGTCGGTGGTGCCGGTCCGGCACCGGCCGATGCTGCTGGGGCTTGACCGCGAGGGCTCTCCTCCGGCAGCTTCCGCCGCCATGTCCGTATCCCCCCTCGATCCTAAGCTCGATGCCATTCTCGCTCGTCGCGACGAGCTGCAGGCGCTGCTGGCCGAGAGTCCGCCCGGCGGCTACGCTAAGCTTGCGAAGGAGTTCTCCGACCTCGAGCCCGTGGTGGGTACCATCGAATCGTTCCGGGCCGCCGGCCGGGAGCTGCGGGAATTGGCGGTGCTGGCCGAGGATTCGGCCGGCGACCGTGAGATGCGCGATCTCGTGGAGGCCGAGCGCCGCGCGCTCGAGGCGCGTCTGCCGGACCTGGAGCGGCAGGTACGGCTGCTGCTGCTACCCAAGGACGCTGCCGACGACAAGAACGCGATCCTGGAGATCCGTGCCGGCACCGGCGGCGATGAGGCCGCCCTGTTTGCCGGTGATCTCTTGCGCATGTACCAGCGCTATGCGGATCTCAAGGGTTGGCGCTGTGAGATCCTGTCCATGAGCGAGAGCGACCTCGGCGGGATCAAGGAGGCGGTTGCGGAGATCACGGGGCAGGGGGTGTTTGCCCGTCTGAAGTACGAGGCCGGCGTTCACCGTGTGCAGCGCGTGCCGGTGACCGAGGGTAGCGGCCGCATCCATACCTCGGCGGCCACCGTCGCCGTGCTGCCCGAGGCCGAGGACGTCGACATCGCAATCGACGACAAGGATTTGCGCATCGACGTCTACCGGGCCAGCGGCGCGGGTGGCCAGCACGTCAACCGCACCGAGAGTGCGGTGCGCATCTCGCACCTGCCGACGGGGCTCGTGGTGGCGATTCAGGACGAGAAATCGCAGCACAAGAACAAGGCCAAGGC
>JAPJRA010000498.1 GCA_030824835.1 Geminicoccaceae bacterium
AGCTTATGCTTTTAGATCCTTTCGGCATGGGCTGATAGAGTACCCGGCTATGACCGCAGCCAGGGAGGATTTGGCGCCATGCGATTATTAAGCGACACCATCGTGCTGGGATTGATGCTCGCCGGATTTGCCGCCCAGGCGGCACCCGACGTGCCCGGCAACAAGAGCACCAATGCCGCGCTGCCGACCGGCAGCGCTGGGATCGCCGGCGATCTTCACGGCGCGGGCGACAGCGACTGGTATCGGGTCCAGCTGACCCGTGCCTACGCCTACGGCGTGCTGGTCATAGCCAATTGCTCGGAAACGACCGTGCGCCTGCTGGACGGCAAGGGACAAACCCTCAGTTCGGTCAGGGGTTCCTATGAATTCCCCGCATTCATCAGCCACTATACCAACTATAGTGGGCTTTATTATGTCGAGATCAAGTCCCTCGGCATCTATAGTGATTGCGACCCACGACGTGGGGGTGTCTATTCTGGCAGCTTCCGCCTCTCGGCCGTGCGCGAATGCGGCGAGGATCGGCGGACGCGTTGCATTCTGCCCATCGGCGCTAGCGTCGACAGCCAGATCAGCTCCTACAACGACAAGGACTGGTTCAAGGTCGAGGTGCCGCGGAAGGGTATCTACACCTTCAGCGTAACCCCGCAGCCACACGGCGACTTCTACATTCCACCAAGGATGGCCGTTCGCAGGGCCGACACGTCCGTGATCACCGACACGGTGCGCCATGATGCCTACCAATGCTCACCTTACGGCGGCGCCGGGGCTTGCCTGCGCGTACCGCTCAAACCTGGAACATACTATGTCGTCGTGCGCATTCCGGACGAGGGCGGCGGTCTTTATCGGCTCAGCGCGCGCGCTGGAAAATAGCAGCCGTCGCGCTCGGCTAGTTCACCGCCCGGCGCACGCCCGGGGCATCGAGGGAGAACGCCGGAATGGTGACGTCGAACCGTTCGCCGTCGCCGGTGATCATCTGGTAGCTGCCGTCCATGATGCCTGTCGGCGTCGGCAGTGGTGTGCCGCTCGTGTACTGGAACGATTCACCGGGCTCGAGCAGCGGCTGCTCACCGACCACGCCCTCGCCCCGGACCTCCACCACATGGCCGCGGCCGTCGGTGATCCGCCAGTGGCGGGTCAGCAGCTGCACCGTTTCACCGCCGACGTTCTCGATCCTGACCCGGTAGCCGAATACCCATCGCTCCTTGTTGGGCTCGGACTGATCGGCCACGTAGAATGGCTCGACGGCGATTCGGATCGAACGGGTCGTCTCGGTGTACATGCCTGAATTCTAGCTCGATCCGTGCCACATGGGAAAGATCCCGCACCGCTTCAGCCGGAAATGGTCTCGCCCGGTTCAGCTGATTGATCCGCCTGTGCCAGCACTTTCGCCATGTGGCACAGTGCTGCCTGCAGCGAAGGGTCGGACAGACGAATGAAATTACGGCCCAGATCAAGCATCAGGCGCTCCTGCTGCGGCAACGCGTCGGGCGTACCATCATCGAGGCCCTGGAAGAAATAGGCGACGCTCACCCCGAGTGCCTCAGCTATTTGATAGAGGCGACCGGCGGAGATGCGGTTCATGCCGGTCTCATACTTGTGCGCCTGTTGGAAGGTGACGCCGATCAACTCCGCCATCGCCTGCTGCGTCAGCCCGAGCATGAGCCGACGACGCCGCAGCCGCGCCGCCACGTGGCGATCCGTCGCCAGCGGTGGCTTGCGGCCCACCGCCACGGCCCGATCCCATTCTTGCGCCAGCATTTTCCTCCTCGCCGAGCTTGCCCTCACCACGACATAGCGATTTGCACATGGTGCCCGATCGGCGGCAACCCGCCGAGCACCTCACATGCGGCCAATCTGAAGTAGAAATCTGCCAAAGACATCATCCAGAACGATTCTATTCGAAAGCCATGAGCTCACGGCTCCGCAGCGGCCAGGCCGCCGAGCCAGCGCGTACGATACGCTAGGGGCGTTATCCCCTGGCGCCGCAGAAAGGCGCGGCGTAGTCCGTCCACGCCGCCAAACCCGCACTCCACGGCGATCGTTTTGAGGGGAAGCCTCGTTTCCCGAAGCAGGCGACGCGCCGCGCCCACGCGACTGGACTCCACGAACTCGGCCGGCGTCATGCCGGTCTCCTGCCGGAACACGCGCGCGAAATTGCGTGCACTCATGGCCGCCCGGCGTCTGAGCTCGGCAATCGACAGATCCGTGCTCGGGTGCGCCCGGATCCATGTGACGACCTCCTGAATGGACGGCCGTGTCGCCAGTCGGCTCGCCAGGCCCACTTCGAGCTGCGACTGCCCCCCATCCCGGCGCCTGTCCATGACCAGTTGCCTCGCCACCCGCACCGCGGTCGCGGCACCCAGATCGTCCTCCACGAGCGCCAGGGCGAGATCCATGCCCGCAGCGGCACCGGCGGCGGTGAATAGGCGCCCGTCGCGGACGAAGATGCGGCCGGGCCGGACAATGGCGGCTGGGAATTGGGCGGCGAGCAGATCGGCATAGCGCCAGTGTGTCGTCACCTGACGGCCGTCGAGCAGACCGGTGGCGGCGAGCAGGAACGCCCCCGTTCGCACCGCGCCGTAACGTCGGGCGGCGTCCGCCTGGCGCCGCAGCCACACCTGAAGCTCGCCATCCGTTGTCCGGGGTACATCCAAAGGGCCGGTGATGAACAAGGTGTCCGCAGGCTCGTCCGGATCCAGGGTCAGCCGATCAGGCATCAGACGAAGGCCCGAAGCGGTAATGAGAGGTGCACAGGCTTCGGAGATCACCTGCAGCCGGTAGGCCGCTACCCCGGCAACTCGGTTGGCCGCCGCAAAAACCTCGCTCAGCGCCGTCACATCCAGCAGGTGTGCTGTGGCCGGCACGAAGATATTGATCAGCACCAGCATGTCCCATGATCGTCGGAACGGCAGCCATGCCGCACATCGGTCTGGCTGCCTCGGCCGTGTTCCGACATGCTGCGACAGCTACCGACAGTGACCCGTTGCAGCGAAGGGCAGACTCGATGCTGACCGCAGACCAGGGGGCGCCGAACGACCTCGAGGCGTTCTGGATGCCATTCACCGCCAACCGGCACTTCAAGTCTCAGCCGCGGCTGATCGCTCGTGCCGCCGGCATGCATTACACCCTGACCGATGGTCGACAGGTGCTGGATGCGACGGCGGGCCTGTGGTGCTGCAATGCCGGCCATGCCAGCCCGCGCATCGTCGAGGCGATCAGGCAGCAGGCCGCCGAGCTGGATTTCGCCCCCAGCTTTCAATGGGGCCACCCCAAGGCGTTTGAGCTTGCGTCGCGGCTGGCCCATCTGTTTCCCGGCGATCTGGACCACGCGTTCTTTACCAATTCGGGCTCGGAGTCGGTCGATACGGCCCTGAAGATCGCCCTCGCCTACCAGCGCGCCATTGGCCAGGGGACACGGACCCGGTTGATCGGGCGCGAGCGCGGCTATCACGGTGTCGGGTTCGGCGGCATCTCGGTCGGCGGCATGGTGAAGAACCGCATGTTCTTCGGCTCGTTGCTGACCGGCGTGGATCATCTGCCGCATACCCTGGACCTCGATAAGAATGCCTTCAGTCGCGGGCTGCCACCGCACGGCGTCGAGCTCGCCGACGCTCTCGAGCGGTTGATCGCGCTGCACGACGCGTCGACCATCGCTGCGGTGATCGTCGAACCGGTCGCAGGTTCGATCGGTGTCTATCCGCCGCCGGCGGGCTACCTGGACCGGCTGCGGGCGATCACCGAAAAACATGGCATCCTGCTGATCTTTGACGAGGTGATCACCGCCTATGGCCGCCTCGGTACCGGCTCGGCGGCAGAGTATTTCGGCGTTCTTCCCGATCTGGTGACGACCGCCAAGGGGCTGACCTCCGGGACGGTGCCCATGGGCGCCGTGATGGCGCGCAAGCACATCCACGATGCCATCGTGCACGGACCAGCAGCAGGCAGTGACAAAGCCATCGAACTGTTCCATGGCTACACAT
>JAPJRA010000499.1 GCA_030824835.1 Geminicoccaceae bacterium
CGAGGCCGAGCAGATCGAGCGCCTGCAGGCCCACCGCGCGTCCCGTGACGCCAAGGCCGTGGCGGCAGCACTCGCCGAGCTGAAAGCCGCGGCCCAGGAAGGCCGCAACGTCATGCCGGCCTCGATCGCCTGCGCCCATGCCGGCGCCACCACCGGCGAGTGGGCACAGTCCCTGCGGGAGGTGTTCGGCGAGTACCGCGCCCCCACCGGTGTCTCCGGCGCCCGCGCCGCGGCGACCCAGGACGTGTTCGCCCCAGTCCGCGACAAGGTCGAGGCCGCCACCGCCCGGCTCGGCCGCCGCCTGAAGATGCTGGTCGGCAAGCCCGGCCTCGACGGCCACAGCAACGGTGCCGAGCAGATCGCCGTCGCCGCCCGCGATTCCGGCATCGAGGTGGTCTACGAGGGCATCCGCCTGACCCCCGCCCGCATCGCCAATGCCGCCCTGGAGGAGGGTGTGCACATCGTCGGCCTCTCCATCCTCTCCGGCTCGCACATGCCGCTGGTCAAGGAGGTGCTGCGCCGCATGCGCGAGCTCGGCATCGGCGAGATCCCGGTCGTCGTCGGCGGCATCATCCCCCCCGACGACGAGAAGGAGCTGCTGGCCGCAGGCGTGGCGCGCGTCTACACGCCGAAGGACTACGAGATCCAGGACATCATGAGCGATCTGGTGGGGATCGCGGCGGCGGGGTACGAGCGGGCGGCGTGAGAGATTCCCAGCCGCGCCGCGAGCCGAGATAGGGTGGCTCGCGCCGCCGCGGCTGGAGCTTCGTCGGCCCGACCACCGTCTACGCCTTCATGCAGGCCGTGGGCCTCTTTGATGACCACGTCGACGGCTGCCGCCTTCAGGGAGACCGGCGGCAATGAGCGGCACAGGGCTGAGCTAGGCGCGAAGAATCCGAGGAAGGCCGCGAGGCCTCCCTCCGGCACCCACCAGCACTGGCGCAGCTCAATCACACGGCGTGCGTAGCACCGACTCATAGTCCTGACCGCCGTAGAAGACGCGAAGGATGCGCACGGTGCGCGCACTGTCGTCGATCGTGAAGGCGATCGCGGTCCGCCGCTTGAACGGCACGATCCGGAGCCCGGGCATGAGATCGTCGCGGCGCGTGCCGCGATGCGGCACCGTGCCGAAGCCGCCGAGATAGGCGCGGATGGCCGCGACCGTGCGGTCCGCCAACGCCCGCTCAAACGTCCAGCTCTCGACATGCCGGGCGATGGCCGCCAGATCGCCCACGACCTCAGGTGCCAGCTCGACCCTGTAGCGCCGCCCGGTCACGCCAGATCGGGGACTTTTGCGGCATCGCGCGCCGCCCGCCATACGGCCAGCTGCTCGTCGAGCTGCTCGAGCGAGATCGGCGCCTGCGCCGCCCGTCGCTCGAGGTCGGCGCGGATCGCGTCGAGCCGGGCCTGATGCTCCTCCTGCTCGCGCTCGACCAGGCGCAGCCCGTGCTGCACCACCGCACTCAAGGACGCGAACTTGCCGCTGGCCACGAGACCTCGCGCGAACTCATGCGCCTGGTCGGTCAGGGAGACGGTCGGCTTGACGGTCACGGCGATGGCCTCCGCTGGCATGGTCCGACTTGGTCATACCAGCCGGCGCGGTCAGTGCCAAGCTCGTGCCGGGCAGATCGTCTGTGTGCGGCAGGGGCTCGCTCTCCTCGCGCAGGCACTCGACATAGCCCGCGACCGAGTCGGCGGCTATGGCGCGGGTCCGGATGCCTGGGGAGTTCCTCGTGCAGCCTGCCGGATACAATGCCGCACGCCCACATCAAGCCGGGACAGATCCTCGACCGCCGCCTCGTGTCACTCAATCCGCACGGTCGAGTTCGGCCCAAAGCTCCACAGCACGTGCACAGTGCCGCTGATGACGCGGCGATGGTCGAATCGGCGTGCTCCCGACTGGTTGCTTGGCAAGAGCGATTTAACCTCGACCAAGCCTCGTCACTCAGCCAGTACACCCTGCGCATGGACTCCTACTCCGATCCTGGGACAGCACCGGATCGAAGCAAAATCTTCACACCGATAGAAACCTCTAATACTAATCTCCTATGGATAGCCTTGACATCGCGCAACCGTATCGCATTGAATTAGCTTGAAACCCTGAGATGCTGCGTCGGGCATATCGTTAGGCAAGTAGTAGCTATAAAGGCTAGTCGGATACAGTCTTCTTCGTGCGAGGTCGTTTGGCACGCGCAGCTGCAGCGCTCGCCTGTAATCCCGCCTTAGAAGGTGTTTCTGGATCGACCGCAATGTTGATGTGACGGTACACAAAAATGCCCTCGCTAAGATCCGATGGCATTGTGATTAATTTACTGGATACTACAACGATATATCGATATCGACTAAGCTCTAATCCACCTAATATTCCATCGCCATACTTTTTTTGTTTGCTCAATTGCACCATAGAGTTTTTTCTCTAAATCTCGCGGATCTCTAACAATTTCCCATTCCGTTAGAACGAGAGCATCAGCAACACCGGAAATCTCTCCAATGTCGCGGAGTGGCGAGCCAAACACAAGGTCAGTCCTTCCTCCAGCACCGTCAACCTTAAATGCCCAGATACCGTGTAAGAGCATATGCGCCCCACCTAGCTTTTCGCACGGGACTTCGCCGTTCTGATAAGCTGCTTGCCAAATCGACCGTGTATTTGAATCGGCAACGATACATCTTTGTAAATGCTTGAATGCTCGGTCTGATGCGCGGAGCGCAATTGATGTAAAATCGGTGAGCGCATGATCCAGCTGAGCTCGAAAAGAGGATAGAAGTACGAGTCGGATTCGCATCCCTTCAAATGCGTTAATGGATCCTCCTTCAAAGGTATCCTTCCGTCTATCTAGGAACTTTGCAAGCGCATTTTTTGCGGGCAGAGGAATTGATGCGGCATAGGTTTCCGAAAATCGTCCTATTTCTTCGAATATTTCATTAGCATGATAGAGGAGATATTTTCCTGTCTTATAGGGATCTTGGGCGTTTATACTAGAGGTGGCAACTGCAAATTGTCCGGCTTCCAACAGGCCAGCAATATTATCCGATAATGCCTTCCAATCCGCCCTCCAATTCACGCTGGCTCCACTTCGTTAGGTACGTAATTGCCCAAAAAGCCGTGCATTGACTATAGTACAGTGCTGCCTATCATGTCCATCGACTGCGTAGCGCTGGTCACCTCCTCCAGCCGTACCTCCACGGTACCGCGGTTCACCGGGGTTTACCGTACTAGGTCACCCTAACAAGAAGATAACGGGCTTGAGTGAGATATGATCGATTTGTCGTTCACCGTATCAAGTCACCCTAACGCGAGCCCCCGCCCCACTCGACGAGGCGCCACCCAGCAACTCCTAACTCCTCGTGGTAGGTATACGCAGCCACCAGGACGGCGAAGACGGCCAGCCAGACCAGCACAGCCCGCCGGCGATTGCCCGCTCCCCGCCGCCGCGCGGCGCGGTCGGGCCGGTTCTGCCAGGGGTCGAAGCGCGCCGCCCCGGCGGAGCTTCGCTGGTCCCCTGTCTTCGAGCGCGACGGTGTCCATCCCATGGCAGTTCGTCATCCAGAAAGGCAAGCTGGCCGGCGCGAGCCTCGGCGGCTTGCCGGGATATGGTGTCGGGATTCCTTGGCTGAAGATGCTTGACCCACAGCCAGCGACCTCAGTCAATTCTAGGAATATGAACCCTTATATGCTATAATCCGGCAACCCCCAGCCGGAAGCCCACCATGCCAGTCACCGACCTTCGCCCCCGCTCTCCCGCTCAGGCAGAAGCAGCCCGGCGCAACGGCGCCCGCTCGCGCGGTCCCGTGACACCCGAGGGCAAGGCCCGCGCCTCGCGCAACGCGCTGAAGCACGGTCTCACTGCCATGGAGCACCTCGTCCTCGACGGCGAGGACCCCTCCGAGCTCGCGGCGCTGACCGCCCGGCTGATGGCGGAGGTCGGCCCGGCGAGCGAGATCGAGGCCAGGCTCGCCCGCCGGCTCGCCATCGCCT
>JAPJRA010000500.1 GCA_030824835.1 Geminicoccaceae bacterium
GAACGAGCGCGACTATCTGTGGAACACCTACGCTGCCGACCGCCGGATGCGAATCAATCTTGGCATCCGCCGCCGCTTGGCGCCGCTGCTCGACAACGACCGCCGCCGCATCGAACTGCTGAATGCGCTGCTGCTGTCGATGCCAGGCACACCTGTGCTTTATTATGGCGACGAGATCGGCATGGGTGACAACATCTACCTGGGCGACCGAGACGGTGTCCGGACGCCGATGCAATGGTCGCCCGACCGCAACGGCGGCTTCAGTAGGGCCAACCCGCAGCAGCTATACGCACCGCCCATCCAGGACCCGATCTTCGGCTACCAGGCGGTGAACGTGGAAGCGCAGCAGCGCAGCCCGGGCTCGCTGCTGAACTGGATGAAACGACTCATTGCCGTTCGCCAGGGGCGAGGCACGTTCGGTCGCGGCACCCTCACCTTCCTCTATCCCCGCAACAGGAAGATCCTGGCCTACTTGCGCGAGTATGAGGGGGAGACCATCCTGTGCGTCTACAATCTCTCCCACAACGCGCAGGCCTGCGACCTCGAGCTCGGTGGCTACCGTGAGCGCGTGCCCGTGGAGTTGCTGGGTCGCACGACCTTCCCCCCGATCACGGATCCCGGCTACCGGGTGACCCTGCCCGGGTATGGCTTCTACTGGTTCGCTCTGGCCGAGGCGGGTGAGTTGCCAAGCTGGCACGAGCCTGCGCCTGAACCGCTGCCCGAGTTTATCACGATCGTGCTTCACGACAGCTACAAGGCCATCAGCGAAAGCCGTGGCGGGCGCGATCTGGCAAGGCAGGTGCTGCCCGAGTACCTGCCCAAACAGCGCTGGTTCCTCTCCAAATCGGTCGAGAGCGTCAAGCTGGTTCGGGCCGGCGAGCTGCGAGGGCGGACCGGCAACTATCTGCTCTGCGAAGTCTCGGTCATACCGAGCGGTGGCAGCGAGCAGTGCTACCTGATACCGTTTGCCGTGCTCTGGGGTGAGGAGAACCTGTCGCCGGGTGCGCCCCTGCTGCCCTATACCTTGGCCAAAGCGCGTCGTGGCCCGAATGTCGGCGCGCTCTACGACGCGACCTACGCCGACGATTTTGCGCGTATGCTGCTGCGGTTGATGCACACGGCTCACCGTTTCGATGCTGGCGACTACACGTTGAGCTGTCGCGTGTACGGCTCCCATGTTGCACTTGAGGTCTCCGCAGACGCGGCGGTGCGTCGGCTCGCCACCGAGGAAAGCAATAGCGCGGTCGTGGTCGACGAGCGATTGCTGCTGAAGATTTACCGGCGGGTCGAAGCCGGCATCCATCCAGAGCTGGAAATGGGCCGCTTCCTGACTGAGGTGGCGAAGTTTGAACACACGCCGCCGCTGCTGGGCTCGATCGAGCATGTCGCCTCGGATGGAAAGCCCACGGCGATTGCTGCCGTCTTTGCCTTCATCGCCAACCAGGGCAATGGCTGGCTTTGGACGGTCGATCATCTGGATCGTGTCCTCGAAGAGTTGCGGCACACTCCGGAAGCCAATCGCCCAGAGGCACGCCTCCTGCACGAGTTCAATGTGAACGTGGCTGCACTCATCGGCCGGCGCACCGCTGAATTGCATCAGGCGCTGGCGATCGAGACGGACGATCCGGCGTTTGCGTGCGAGCCCGTGACCCAGGCCGATCTGGAGCAATGGCTGATGGCGGCTCGAGCGGCCGTCACTCAGGGTTTTGCGGCAATCGACGAGCGCCTGGTTTCGAGCAGCGACCAGATCCGCGCCGAGATTGACGCGGTCGTCGCTCTCCGGCCAAAAATCGAGGCCGTGCTTGCCCAAGCCCCGATCGTACCCGATGGCCTGGTCAAGACACGGCTTCACGGCGAGTACGGTCTTAGCCAGATTCTGGTGGCCAAGGGTGACATCACGATCCTGGGTTTCGCCGGTGACCCACACCGCCCGCTCGAGGAGCGCCGGACCAAAGGTTTGCCCTTGGAGGATCTGGCCAGAATGCTGCGGTCGTTCGACCAGGCAGCCTGGGCTGGGGTCCTCCGCTTCGCCGAGATCGATCCGATCGCCGTCGATGAACTGCTGGCTTCGGCGCTGGAGTGGCGTGACCTGGCACGGACAGCCTTCATGGATGAGTACCGCACGGCCATTGACGGCTGCCCGAGCTGGCCAGCCGACTCAGCCACCATCGATGGCCTGCTGCTCTGCTTCCAGCTGCGTCTGCTCTTCCAGGAGCTCGAGCAGGAAGCGACGACGCGACCAGCTTGGCTCAGAGTACCATTGCACGGTATCCGGGAGCTGTTCGCGGATCGCTGAGCCCGAAAGCGGGCCTACCCTGCTGGTGGACCTGTCGACGTCCCGTGCGGGCTGCGGGAAACAAGCCGCAGCAGATCGGCGCGGGCGGATTGCACATCGAACGTGGGTGATACATTATAGTGCAGGGAGTTCCTTGGCGAAAACGGGCGTGGCCAGGGGCACCCTGTGGCCCGAAAGTGGCGAGGCGGGTCAGCGACATGAACTCCGGCAGGTGGCGGTAAGTTCACGAATCTCACGTTGAGGAATGCAGAGTTCCGTGTTCTGAGGAAGCAGTCCGGTCTGGTGGAGACCAGAAGGTAGGAACGATCTCATGGCCAGGGTTCATCGTACATTTTGGATCGTACGCCGACGCTATCGTCGGATCGGCTATCTGGGCTCGTTGCTGGGTGCCTGCATCTGTGCGGTGTACATGGTTCCCGCGGTCTACAGCGCGCAGCGAGCCGCTACGGACCCGTCGATCAGCCTGCTGGGCACGGTGGCCATTGTCGCCGCCGCCGTCCTGCTGCCACCGATACTTGCACGCCTGCTCTGGTGGATGCACCGGGGCCGATATTTCGAAGACATGTATCAGATCACGCCGCACTGAACGCGTTTACGCATGCCATGGCGCGGACGGTACTGGTCGGGTGCACCGAGCGAAAGCTGATGGCAGCCCAACTTTCTGGCTGAGCGAATCACCGCCCATCGGGCCTTCCTGAACCCGAATGGTTGGTACCGTCGTCATGTCAGATCGGCGAGCAGCCACCTTTTGCTTGGCTGGCAGTGATGGCATCGATTAGCTTTAGACTGCCGAGCACGGCACGCCCGGTATGGTAGGGACCGCCCCAGGGTCCTGCCTTGCCACCGGCGGGACGCAATGCGGGATCGATCGTGTCGTACCAGGACCCATGGGCCCAATCGACCTGCCAGCGTCCGATCCAGTCCAGGGTACGAAAGAATGCCGCCTTTCGGGCACTCTTTCGGGTCAGGCGAAACATCTCGCCCAAGGTCAGCAGCGCCTCGGCCTGAATCCAATCCTTCTTGCCACGGGTGTTGGGCACCCCGCCGGCCGGTCCCGATTCGTACACCCCGCCGAGGCCACGATCCTCGGCGAGCCGAAATGCGTCGTCGACCACTCTGTCGTAGAAGGCGGGCGGGCTGCTGCAGCGCCCCAGCAAGGCGCGGCCACGCATCAAGAGGTGGATGGTCTCCAAGTCATGGCCGTAGGACTGCCGCGAGGGAGCCCCGCCATCCTTCTCGCGAAAGAAATAGGCCGGCGTACGCACGAGGGCCCGCTCGGTCAGTCCCATGACCTCCGTCAGGCGGTTGGCGACCGTAGCGCTACGCACCAGCTCGTAGTGCGTGGTGAGCGCCTCCAGTAGATGGATGCGCGAATTCTGCGTGCGGACACCGCCAAGGCCACCCAGATAATCCTTCTGCATCGGCGATGGCACCGACCAGTCACGCAGCAGGAACTCGGCGTAATTGCCGCGGGCGGCGTCGCGGAAATGCGCATCGATTACCGCGAATGCCTCCGCCGCAGCGGCGGCGGCAAAGGCTGAGCCCGAGACCAATGCATGCTCGCTCAGGGCGAACAGCGCGAAGCTTTGGGCGTAGAGCTGCTTGTCCGGCCTGCTCGGAGCGTAGTCCTTGTATCTGAGCTGCCAGAAATAGCCGCCATGGACCTTGTCCTGGAAC
>JAPJRA010000501.1:0-1682 GCA_030824835.1 Geminicoccaceae bacterium
AACGATGGTTGCGTTGGTTGCCCATAGATGCATATGAGCTATCAAAAAAACCTGATTGACTAAGATGGTAAATTTTTTTATCCATCGTTCGCCCATGGTTAAGGCAAACAATCAGATGAGACATCGGCTTCAGGGCTGGTTATCCAGGAGAGCGCAGATGGCACATGCAGCGGCTAATCCCGATCCCATATATCATGCCATCGCTGTGGTTGGATCCGGCACGCCGGGGTGCGCCAGCGTTCCTGCCCTCGACCAGCAGGGGCATCAACGTGTTGGTTTAAGGCTCGGAAGCCGGACTGATCGCTTCTTCAGGCCGCGGCCAGCCGCCCCTCGACCCTCAGGCCATTGTAGTGCCCGAGGTTAGCCCGATGCCCGTTCGGAACCTGGACCCAACTGCTCTGCGGCGTCTCTCCCGCGAACTTTCGTCATTGGCCGACGCGTTGGAGGCCGGGGCAGCGCCCGTCATTTTCGACCACAAGCCCGACCTTAGGACCTGGTATGCGCAGCGCGTCCGATGCCTTGTCGCCGCAGGCCAGCGTGCGTCCCGCGAGGATGACGAAGCGGCGTTCGCCGCCGCCGGGTTTGATGTAACGCGGCTGAGAGTGCGGGAGCTGCGACGGGAGCTTGCGCCGCCTGAGTGGTCAGAGCCTGGTCGACCTCGCCGCGGCCAAAATTGTGATCGCCAGATTTGCCAGATTTGACGGCCGGATTTTCGGCTGCTTTACGCCATGGCGGCCCAAAGCGTCCATCGATGGTGGTTGTGTGCCGCGATGCTCGCTCCATTCGGTAGTGCTCGATCGCAATTGGATCGAGCCTTGCCCGACGACCGTGCCGAGCATGTTTGTTCTCTGCACCTGACCGCCGCTGGAGCGACGCAGTAACGGCATCGAGGGCAGGGGCGCCGGTCCACCAGAAGGTGTGAGCGTGCCGCTGTCGGAGGAATGTAGGTGAGGACCGACTACCGGTGAGTGAGTGTAGCCTGACCTTTCGGAGCGTACAGAAGAAAAAGCAGCTGTAACTCTGCTTAATCAAACTACAAGGATCAGGGAGGAATCCATGACGTGGTCGCAAATCTACGATCCCTTGGGCAGCATATGGCTGTCGACGCTGCTCGCGGCCTTGCCGGTGCTGGTGCTGCTCGGCGCCATCGGCATCTTCGAGATCAAGGCACACATCGCCGCCGCGCTGGGGCTTCTGAGCGCCCTCGTGGTCGCCATCCTGGGCTTCGGCATGCCCGCCGGGATGGCCGGGATGGCGGCCCTCTACGGCGCCGGCTTCGGCTTGATGCCGATCGGCTGGATCATCCTCAACGTCATCTTTCTCTACCAGCTTACCAATGAGAAAGGTGAGTTCGACGTTCTGCAGCGCAGCATCCGCAACATCTCGGACGACCGCCGCCTGCAGCTTCTGTTCATCGCGTTCAGCTTCGGCGCCTTCTTCGAGGGTGCCGCCGGCTTCGGCACGCCCGTTGCCGTTTCCGCCGCCATGCTGATCGGGCTGGGTTTCTCGCCGCTGGCGGCCGCCGGCCTGTCCTTGATCGCCAACACCGCACCCGTCGCCTATGGCGCGCTCGGCTCGCCAGTGATCGCGCTCGCCGCCGTCACCGGGCTCGACCTGCACGAGATCAGCGGCATGATCGGGCGGCAGCTGCCGTTCTTCTCGATCATCGTGCCGTTCTGGCT
>JAPJRA010000501.1:1692-3951 GCA_030824835.1 Geminicoccaceae bacterium
GCTCGAGGTCTGGCCGGCGGTGCTGGTCGCCGGTGTCTCCTTCGCCGTCCCGCAGTACCTCGTCTCCAACTTCCACGGCCCCTGGCTGGTCGACGTGGTTGCCGCGATCGTGTCGATGATTTCGCTCGCTCTGTTCCTGCGCGTCTGGCAGCCGGCGCGGCCGATGACCGAGGCGCCGCGCGACTGGTCGTCGAAGGACTTGGTCGAAGAGGAGCACGAGCATCCCACCGACCTCGTCTCCCGCCAGGCGGTGCGGAAGGCCTGGCTGCCCTGGATCATCCTGAGCGTGTTCGTGTTCCTGTGGGGCATCCCCCAGGTGAAGGCCTTCCTCGACGGCATCTGGATCGCCAAGTTCCCCGTCGCTGGCCTGCACAATCTGGTGCAGAAGGTGCCGCCGGTGGTCGCCGAGCCGCATGCCGAAGCGGCGATCTATAATCTCAACCTGCTTTCCGCCACCGGCACCGGCATCCTGCTGGCCGCCATCATCTCCGGGCTGATCCTGGGCTACCGCCCGGGCAGCCTCCTGCGGATGTATGGCAAGACCCTCTATCTCATCCGCTACTCGCTCTTGACCATCGCCTGCATGTTGGCCCTGGGCTACGTCACGCGATACTCGGGTACTGACGCCACCATGGGCCTGGCCTTCGCGAGCACCGGCTGGCTCTACCCGTTCTTCGGCACGCTGCTGGGCTGGCTCGGCGTGGCGGTCACCGGCTCGGACACGGCCTCCAACGTGCTGTTCGGCGGACTACAGAAAATCACCGCCCAGCAGCTCGGCATCAATCCCGTGCTGATGGCGGCGGCCAACAGCTCCGGCGGTGTCATGGGCAAGATGATCGACGCGCAGAGCATCGTCGTCGCCTCGACCGCGACCAAGTGGTACGGGCATGAAGGCAGCATCCTGCGTTACGTCTTCTTCCACTCGCTGGCGCTGGCCGTGCTCGTTGGCCTGCTGATCATGGCGCAGGCCTATGTCGACCCATTCACGCGCATGGTGCCCGACGTGCCTCCGGCAACCGCTCCGGCTCCATGACGGAGCCGAATGGGAGGACATCATGATGGGTGTGGTTCTCCCCCATCTTATGGAGGGTCCAATGCCGAGCGCAGGTGACGTGACAGCGCCACGGGTAGCATTGTTCGTCACCTGCCTCGTCGACGCGATGCGGCCGCGGATCGGCTTCGCCGCCCTGCGCCTCCTGGAGGAGGCGGGCTGCATGGTCGAGGTGCCCGAGGCGCAGACCTGCTGCGGGCAGCCGGCGCTGAACAGCGGCGACGCCGGCGACGCGGCCGATCTGGCACGCCGCGTGATCGCCCTGTTCGAGGGCTTCGACTATGTCGTGCTGCCTTCGGGCTCCTGCGCCGGGACCGTGCGCGAGCACTATCCCGAGCTGCTCCACGACGACCCGGTCTGGGGGCCGCGGGCGGCGGCCATGGCCGCGCATACCTGGGAGATCACGAGCTTCCTCGTCGACGTCCTGGGCTACCACCCGGAAGGCCGCTCGCTGGACGCGACGGCGACCTACCACGATAGCTGCGCCGGCCTGCGCGAGCTCGGCATTCAGGCCCAGCCGCGCCGCCTGCTCGCGGCGGTCGACGGCCTGGAGCTGCGCCCGCTCGAGGGCAACAATGTCTGCTGCGGCTTCGGCGGCACCTTCTGCGTCAAATATCCTGCGATCTCCAACGCCATCGTCGAGGAGAAGGCGGCGGCGATCGAGCGCACCGGCGCCGATCTGCTGCTCGCCGGCGATCTCGGCTGCCTCCTCAACATGGCCGGCAAGCTGCACCGCCGTGGCGCGCGGACCCGCTGCTTCCACACCATCGAGGTCGTGGCCGGCATGGCCGACGGTCCCGCCATCGGCGAGGAGAAGTGATGGCCACGGCGACGCTGGCGGACTTCAAGACCAGGGCCGCGGGGGCGCTGGCCGACCGCACCCTCAAGGTCGCGATCGACCGCACCACCGGCACGGCCGAGCGCAAGCGCGCCGCGGCGCTGGCGGCGTTTCCCGAGTTCGCCGCCGCCCGCGAGCGCGGCAAGGCGATCAAGGACCATGTGATCGCCAACCTCGACTTCTATCTCGAGGAGTTCGAGCGCAACGCGGTTGCGTCGGGTGCCAAGGTGTACTGGGCGCGGACCGCCGACGAGGCCTGCCGCATCACCCTGGAGATCTGCCGTGCTGCTGGTGCGCGCCGGGTCACGCGCGCCAAGTCGATGCTGGGCGAGGAGATCGGCCTGCCGCACGCGCTGGCCGATGCCGGCAT
>JAPJRA010000502.1 GCA_030824835.1 Geminicoccaceae bacterium
GGGTGAGCGCGGTCATCGGCCGACGGCCCGTCTGGATTCGGTGTGCAGCAGCACGGTCAGCGGCAGGGACGCCAGCACCATCAACAGCGCATAGGGTGCCGCCGCCGCATAGTCGAGCTCGCTGGTGAGCGACCAGAACTCGGTCGCCAGCGTCGTGGTGCCGTTCGGCGCCAGCATCAAGGTGGCGGTGAGCTCGGTGGTGATGCCCAGGCCCACCAGCGCCAGGGCCGCAGCGACCCCGGGTGCGGCCAGGCGCATGGTCACCTGCCAGACGGCCCGCAGCGGCGAGCGCCCGAGCGTCGCCGCGATCTGCTCCAGCTCGACCGGCGCCTGCGCGATGCTGGCGCGCAAGGCCACCAGCGCCCGCGGCAGGAACATCAGCGCATAGGCCAGCAGCACGGTGACGACCGTCTGGTAGAGCGGCAGCGCCACCCGGACGGTGATGGTGACCAGGGCCAGCGCCACGACCACGCCCGGCAACGCCCCGACATAATAGTGACAGGCCTCGAGCAGCCGTTGCAGCCGGCCCGGCGCCCGGATCGACAGCCACGCCATCGGCAGGGCCATGCAGGCGGTCAGCACGGCCCCGGCCAGCGCCAGGGCCAAGGTCTCACCGAGCGCCGAGCCGATGGCGCCCAGCCGCCAGACGTCGGCGGCACCGACGACCAGCCAGCGCCCGAGAGTCAGCAGCGGGACGCCCAGCGCCAGCGCCGCGGTCAGCAGCGGGACCAGCAGGCAGGGCAGCGTGGCCCGCCCGAGACGAAGCCGCTCCGGCACGCGGGCAGCACCGGCACCGACCCGGGCATAGCGCTCGCGACCGCGGGCGACGGCCTCGAGCCGCAGCAGCGCCAGGCAGCACAAGGCCAGCACACCGGCCAGCATGTTGGCGGCCGGGCCGTTATAGGCCGACTGGAACTGGTCCACGATCGCGGTGGTGAAGGTATCGAAGCGGATCATCACGAACAGCCCGTACTCAGCCAGGAGGTGCAGGCCGATCAGCAGCGAGCCGCCGCAGATGGCCAGCCGCAGCTGGGGCAGGACGACGCGAAGGAAGACGCGCCATGGTCCATCCCCCAGCGACGCCGCGGTGTCCTCGAGGGCCGGATCAAGCCGCCGCAGCTGGGCCGCCACCGGCAGGTAGAGGAAGGGGAAATAGGCCAGGACCGAGACCAGCACCCCGCCCATCAGGCCGTGCAGGCCGGGTGCCAGGCTGACCCAGGCATAGCTGTGCACGAAGGCCGGCACCGCCAGCGGGGCCACCGCCAGCCAGGCCCAGAGCCGCGCTCCCGGCAGGTCGCTGCGCTCGGTGAGCCAGGCCAGCGTCACCGCCAGCAGGATCGCCAGCGGTATGGTGCACAGCTCCAGCAGCGCCGTGTTGACGAGCAGCTCGCCCACACGCGGCCGGAATACGAGCGCCACGACGGTGGCCCAGCCGGTCTCGACCGCGATCCAGGCGATGAAGGCCAGCGGCAGCAGGGCGGCCAGGGCCACCACCACCGCCATGACGAGGGCGGCGGCGTTGGGTGGCCGCCTTTGCCGGCCGCCGGGAAGCACGAGCGGCAGCGCTGGAATCGACCCGACGGGGGGATCGGGCACCGGTGCGAGCAGAGGAGCCGTGGACAATCCCTAGACGCCCCCACGACCAAGCAGAGCGCGCCTCCGGTTCACAGCAGACCGGCGGCCGTCATCAGATCGGTCACCTGCTTGCTGTTCAACGTCGCCGGATCGACCTTGGGTGCCTGCAGGTCGGCCAAGGGCACCAGCTTGGGGTTGGATTCGGCCCCGATGCCCACCGCATACTCGAAGGAATCTCCGGTCTTCAGGATCTCCTGGCCGCCCTTGCCCGTCACCCACTTCAAGAACGCCTGCGCCTGGGCCGGATGCTTGCTCGAGGCCAGCACGCCACCGCCGGAAATGCTGACGAACGCCCCCGGATCCTGGTTCTTGAAGTAATGCAGCGCCACATTCTTGCTGTTCTCGCCGGTCTTGGCCTGATCACCATAGTAATAATAATGGTAGATGACTGCACCCTCGACCTCGCCGGCGTTGACCGCCTTCATGGCGACGCTGTTGCCCTTGTAGGGCGTCGCGTTCTGCTTCATGGCCGCGAGCCAGGCCGCCGTCGCGGGCTCGCCCTCGAGCTGCAGGAGGGCGCTCACGATGGCCTGGAAGTCGGCGCCCGACGGCGATGCCGCCCAGCGCCCCTTCCAGGCTGGCTGGGCCAGGTCCAGCAGCGACTTGGGCAGCGCCTCGGCGGCGAGCTTGGTCTTGTCGTAGGCAAAGACGGTCGAGCGGGCCGCGATCCCGACCCAGTGCCCGTTCCCCGGCCGGAAATTCGCCGGCACCTGCGCCAGCGTGTCCGCATCGAGCGGCGCAAACAGCCCGGCCCCGTCGACCAGCGCCATCGCCGGCGAGTTCTCGGTGACGAACACGTCCGCGGGCGAGGCCGCACCTTCCTGCACGATCTGGTTGCCGAGCTCGGTGTCGCTGCCCTTGCGCAGCGTGACCTTGATGCCCGTTTCCTGGGTGAACCCGTCCGCCCAGGCCTGGGTCAGGCTGGCGTGCTGGGCGTTGTAGACGACGATGCCCTCGGCATCGGCCGCGTCCTGCGCCATGGCCGCCACCGGCAAGCCAAGCAGGCCCACGGCCAAAGTCATGGACTTGAAAAGAAACGGCAAATGATACTTCATAACTCTTCCAAAGACGCGCCGGAGGTTGCCAGCCAAAAGCAAGAAAAGGTGCCTAGCAATCTCTCACAAATATTGTCAACGCCCCGGAAGATGAACTGTAATGGTTAAAAGGTAACATATTCGTGCAGGGTATGCGGCCCGAGCAGGCGCATGAGTTCCACGGTCTATGTTCGAAAACCGCCCTCAGCTGTCCAGCGCGGCATGGAAGCGGCGCAGCTCCGGCGCCACGCTCGCGACGAAGCCTGGCCCTGTGAACAGATCGTGGTGCCGCCCCTTGGGCACCGTCACGGCAGCCGGCTGAAGCCATGGCAACCTGCCGCCGAGCCCGTGCGTCTGGCCGCGTCCGACCAGCTCGTCCTCCGCCGCCTCCAGGGTCAGCACCGGCATTCGGCGCAGCGATTCGAGCTCGAATCGCTTGCCCCCCAGAACCGGCGCGCCGTCGGACCACGGCATGGGGCCCAGCACCCAATCCAGCATCTGCAGGAACAGCTCCGCCGGCACGTCGAGCAGGCTGTGCATGTCGGTGTGCTGGCGATCGTAGGCTCCGGCATCACCCGTCGCCAGCTCGCGCAGCAGACCGTGCTGCACATCGGCATAGAGATGCGGGCTCGCCATGCCGTAGGCCAGCAGCTGGAACAAGGACGGGTAGACCCGCCGGCCGGAACCGGGATAGCCCGCGCCAACGGCGGTGGTGAGGCTGCCGGTCAGCAGGTCGCGCGGCCATGGCGCCAGGATCTGCTGCAGCGGCGTCGGCGCCTCGCTCGGGTCGAGCTGGCAGCCGAGGAAGGTCACGCTCGCCGGGCGCAGCTCGGGCGCGTCGCGCGCCAGCAGCGCCGCCAGCACCAGTGTCGCCGGCCCCGATTGGGAGAGCGCCACGAGATGTGCCGGTCCGCCCAGTGCCCTGGCCGCCTCGAGCCCGACCTCGATCTGCTGGACGATCCCGAACGGGCCAGCGCTCGCGGGCACCAGCCGGGCGTCCACCCAGTCCGTGACCACGACCTCGCCCAGCGCCAGAAGCTCCGTCACCAGCGGGCTGATCACCGCGGTGGCATAGCCCGAATGGGGCGCCATGAGGAGGACGCGCCGCGGCCGCGGCTCCGGTCCGCGCAGGCGCAGCAGGCGCGCGAACGGACCGAGGGTCAGAACCTCGCTTGCCACCGGGAAGGGCGCGTCCTGCGCGACAAGGGTCTCGAGCGGCCGCTCGCTGACCGCGCCTGCGGCCAGCGTCCGCGCGAACAGCTCGCGCGGCGGGTGCAGGAC
>JAPJRA010000503.1 GCA_030824835.1 Geminicoccaceae bacterium
GCGCTTGATGAAGAACACGGCCTTGGCCTTGTCGACGTCGAGCACCGGCATGCCGAAGATCGGCGAGCTGCTGTCGGTCTTGGCGGAAGGATTGGTGATGTCGTTGGCGCCGATCACGTAGGCGACGTCGGCCTGCTGGAAGGCGCTGTTGATGTCCTCCATCTCGTGGACGACGTCGTAGGGGATGTTCGCCTCGGCCAGCAGCACGTTCATGTGCCCGGGCATCCGGCCGGCGACCGGGTGGATCGCGAACTGGACGTCGACGCCCTTCTTGCTCAGGATCTCATACAGCTCGCGCACCGCGTGCTGCGCCTGCGACACCGCCATGCCGTAGCCGGGGACGATGATCACCTTCTGCGCGTTCTCCATCATGAACGCCGCGTCGTCGGCGGAGCCGGACTTGTAGGTCTTGTCGGAGACCGCACCCGCCGCCGCCGCCGTCTCACCAAACCCGCCCAGGATCACGGAGATGAACGAGCGGTTCATCGCCTTGCACATGATGTAGGACAGGATGGCACCGGAGCTGCCGACCAAAGCGCCGGTGATGATCAGCATCGGGTTCTTCAGCGTGAACCCGATCCCGGCCGCGGCCCAGCCGGAGTAGGAGTTCAGCATCGAGACGACGACCGGCATGTCGGCGCCGCCTATCGGGATGATCAAAAGGAAGCCGATGACGAAGGCCAGGATCGTCATCAGGGCGAAGGCCACCGTGCTCTGGCTGGCGATGAACCAGATCAGCAGCAGCAGGATCAGGCCGCCGATACCGGCATTGATGACGTGCCGACCGGGCAGCATGATCGGGCGCGAGCTCATCGCCGCCAGCACGACGGGCTTGAGCGGGCCCAGCGCGTTCTCCACCGCCGGCGGCAGCTTCGCCTGCAGCTTGCCGAACGCGATCAGCGAGCCCGAGAACGTGATCGCACCGATCACGATGCCCAGGCCCATCTCCAGCCGCGACAGATGATGGATCATCCCGTCCGGGTCGGTGATGCCGAAATCGGCCGGCGAGAGGAAGGCACCCACGGCGACGAACACGGCGGCGAGGCCGACCAGCGAGTGGAAGGCCGCCACCAGCTGCGGCATCGCGGTCATCTCGATCCGCCTGGCGACAACATAGCCGACGCCGCCACCGATCGCGATCGCAACCACGATCAGCAGGTAGGCGAGGCCGCTGGCGTGCGGCAGGATCAGGAGCGTGACCAGGATGGCGATGGTCATGCCGATCATGCCGTTGCGGTTGCCCGCCCGGCTGGTCGCCGGGCTGGACAGGCCACGCAGGGCCAGAACGAAGCAGACCGCGGCGATCAGGTAGCCGATGGCGGCGAGGTTGGTGCTCATGGAGGGCTCCTCAGCCGCGCTTCTTGAACATGGCCAGCATGCGCTCGGTCACGGCGAAGCCGCCGAAGATGTTCACCGAGGCCAGCACGACGGCGAGGAACCCGAACACCGCGGCAGCACCGCCGGCATCGGTCGCGATCAGGGCACCCACGATGATCACCGAGCTGATCGCGTTGGTGACGGACATCAGGGGCGTGTGCAGCGCAGGGGTCACCGACCAGACCACGTAGTAGCCCACGAACACCGCGAGCACGAAGATGATCAGGTCGAAAATGCCGGGGTCGATCGCTTCCATCGGTCGTGCTCTCTCAGGCCGCGGGCTTGAACGCGTCGTGGACGACAGCACCGCCCTGGGTCAGCAGGGCTCCCTTGATCAGGTCGTCGGCGGTGTCGATCTTCAGCTCCTTGGTCTTCGGGTCGACCAGCAGCTGGACGAAGTTGAACAGGTTGCGAGCGAAGAGCACCGTCGTCGCCGGCGCTATCCGCGAGGTCAAGTTCCTGGCGCCGATCAGCTGGACCCCACCGATCTCCAGTGTCTGCCCGGGCTCGCTGCCCTCGACGTTGCCGCCGCTCTCGGCCGCCATGTCCAGCACCACGGCACCTGGCTTCATCGACCGCACCATCTCGGCGGTGACGATGCGCGGGGCCTGGCGCCCGGGGATCTGCGCCGTGGTGATGACGATGTCCTGGGTCTTCAGATGCTCGGCCACCATCTTCGCCTGCTCGGCCTGCTCCTCCGGCGTCAGCGGCCGGGCGTAGCCGCCCGAGGTCGCGGCGTCGGCCGGCACGAAGCCCACGAACTTGGCGCCCAGGCTCTCGGTCTCCTCCCGCGCCGCCGGCCGCACGTCGGTGGCGGTCACCACCGCCCCCATGCGCCGCGCCGTGGCGATCGCCTGCAGCCCCGCCACGCCGGCGCCGACCACGAACACCTTGGCCGGCGTCACCGTGCCGGCCGCGGTCATCATCATCGGCATCACCCGGCCGTAGGCCGCCATGGCGTCGACCACGGCCTTGTAGCCGGCGAGGTTGGCCTGGCTGGAGAGCACGTCCATGGCCTGCGCCCGGGTGCTGCGGGGCAGCAGCTCCAGCGAGAACGCCACCACGCCGGCCGCCGCGTAGGCCTGCACCTGATCCTTGTGGTTGTACGGATCCAGCGCCCCGATCAGGATCTGGCCCGGCTTCAGCCGCGCCATCTCGGCCTCGGTCGGCCGCTGCACCTTGAGGACGATGTCGCCGTCCCAGGCCGCAGCCTCGTCGCCCACCACGGCTCCCGCCACCGCCAGCACCTCGTCGGCGATGGCCGCACCGGCACCGGCACCGCTCTCCACCACCGGCTCCAGGCCAAGGCCCTTGTACCGCTTGACCGTGTCCGCCGTCGCGGCAGCCCTGCGCTCCCCCTCCTGACGCTCCTTCGGTATCCCGATCTTCAACATGTCGTCGTTCTGTTCCTTCATGCTTGGTGCTCCAGGAGCACGATGTGCAGGAAGCGCGGCCCATGCGCGCCGCGGACATAGCTGCCTTCGATGTCGGTGGTGCCGCTGACGCCGGTGATCAGGCTGGCCGTGCGCGGCGCCGGCGCGCCGGCGGCGGCGCAGGCGTCGACATAGTCCTCGAGATGCGGCAGCACGCGTGCGGTCGGGAGCAGCACAATGTGGTGCAGCGGCAGGAAGTTGAACAGCGTCGGCGCCTGCGGCCCGGAGTGGAAGACCAGCGAGCCGGTCTCGGCGATGCCCCAGCGCGCGACAGCGATCGCGGCGACCTCGTCGGCCGCGATCGTCGGGCTGGTGGTCAGCTCGCGCCAGTCGAGCGCCAGCAGCAGCGGGTCGGGCGGCACGGCCACGCGCGCCGGCAGGTCACGGGCGGCGAGATAGTCGGCCACCGCCGCCGGCAGGTCGGCGATGGCGGCCACCCGCTCGAGCGTCGCACCGAGGCGCGGTGCGGTCACCTGCGCCACGAACTGCTCGATCGGCGTCGTGGTCAGTGCCGGCCGCACGTCGGCTGGAGCGGCCAGCAGGCCGGCCGCCGCACCGGCGATCGCCGCCGGGTCGATGGGCCCCTGACCCGGCCCTGGCATCGCCGCGGCGAGAATGTCGGCCCTTGCCTGCAGGCTCATGGGTGCTTCCCCTGGCGCGCGCGATAGAGTTCCATGAAGGTCCGGCCCGGTGGCGCCGGCAGGTCCCGATGCTGCGTCCAGCCGCCGGCGAGCGGCATCCGGGCGATCCAGCCGGCGCGCTGGAACAGGCGCATGGCCCGCACGCCGACGGCGCTGCCCAGGCGGTAGAGCCGCGGTCGCGCGGCGACGAAGCTCCATAGGCCAAGGCCCAGCCGCAACGATTGCGGCTCCAGCCCCTCGCGCCAGCTCCGCTCGCGCCAGCCGCGCAGCAATGTCGGCAGCGGGATTTCGACGGGACAGACCTCCTGGCAGCGGCCGTTCAGTGTGCAGGCCTGCGGCAGCTCGCGCGCCCTCTCGAGGCCGGCCAGCACGGGCGTGATCACCGCTCCCATTGGACCCGGATAGGTCGAGCCGTAGGCGTGGCCACCGATCTGGCGATAGACCACGCAGTGGTTCATGCAGGCGCCGCAGCGGATGCAGCGCAGCATCTCGC
>JAPJRA010000504.1 GCA_030824835.1 Geminicoccaceae bacterium
GCCGTCGAGTGCTTCCAGGTCCGCCACCAGCCGGAGCAGGAGGCCGGCATCGGGCCGTCTGCCGGACGCGGCGGCCGAATCCAGTCGCGCGGCCACTTCCCGCATGTCGGCAATCCGCCGGCGGACGACCTGCCCGAGCAGGGACTCGCGTTCGCGCACCGACGGGCCGAACTCGGCCAGCCGCAACGGCTCGAGAATGACCAGGGGCGACGCCGCCCGCAGCAGGCAGAGCTCGATCAAGGCCAGCAGCGCGCCTTCCCCGAGCCCCACCGCCAAGCGCAGCGGCTCTAGCAGCAGATCCAACGCCGGCCGGGACAGGTGACCCATGGGTCGTGGCGGCAGCTCCCACAGGGTGGGCACCAGGGTCGGCGCCAGGGCAAGAAGCGGGGCTATCCCGGCCAGTGGACCGGCCAAGTCGGCTGGAACGCTGCCCTGGCGCAGCATGGCGCCGATGATCCCGGCCGCTGCGGGCCACAGTGTAGTCCCGATGCCCTGCACGATCTCCGCCTGCATCATGCTGTGCCCGGCCGCCTGGGCGCGAAGGTCCGCCATCGTGGCGGCAGGCAGTCCGGATGCGACCTGGGCGATCAGTGTCGATAGCCGGCTGCGCGGGAAGCACAGGCGGCCGGGCCAGACGTCGTGGGCGGGCACCAGGACATCCTCGAAGGGCAGGATGAGCACGCGGCCCAATGTCAGCGGCCGGGCGGGGCGCAGCAGCGCCAGACGATCGCGGACGGGCTCCAGCAGCTCGTCCACGGCACCACGCCGGTCCAGCTTGTCGATCAGGCCGACGACCCGGATCAGCTGCTCGTCGCTGGCGGTGGACATGTTCCGATCGAGTGCCGGCATTTCCAGGTCGCCGCTCATGCGGTGGCCGCCCGGATCAGCTCGGCGCGGGTACGGCCATCCATCACGGACAGGCCCGTACGCCAGTCCTCGTGGAGCTTCACCCGGCGTCCGCGGTCGAATCGGATCTCGTGGGTCTCTGCGGCCGACGCGCCGCTGCGGTCGTTCGGGTCCAGCATGGGAAGCGAGGCCAGGATCTGTTGCAGCATCTGGCGCTGTGCCGCGCGCTCCTCGCGCACCACCGCTTCCCACTGGCCGCAGACCTGTGCCCAGCCGTCGACCAGCCACTCCGGCCGCGTGAGCGCGGCTCGCATATGGTCGCCCGCCGGCTGGCGCCACCCGCGCAACAGCATCGTCACCGCGGACAGGAGCTGACGAGCGGCAAGTTGCGCGTTGGCGCCCTCGCGCACCGTCCGCGCCGCCACGTCGAGAACCGCTTTCGCCTCGGCGGCCGAGGCGCCGGTTTCGCCGACCGACCATTGCCCGAGCGACGCGACAAAGGTCCGCAGCCGATCCAGCATCAGCTCGTTGCGGCCGATGCTGCCCTCGATCGGCGGCCCCACCGGGATCGACAGGTCCGCGATCGCCTCGATCTGCTCGAACACGCCGTCGACCGGCGTGCCGAGCTGGGGTGCGACCTGGGCAAGCAGGCCGCGAATCATCGCCCGCAGCTCCTGATTGTCACCGGTGAACACGGTCCAGTCGACGCGCTCCAGCCCGGCCTCCTCGAGCAGACGGGTGACGAGATGAAAGCGCGTCAGCAAGCCCATCGCCTCGTCGGCCTCCGCCGCCTGCATGATCATCTCGGAGCGGCCGCGGCGTCCCGGCCGCACCCGTCCGCTTGCCAACGATGGTGTCGTGAACGGCACCGCCACACCCCACTCAAGGAACGTGCGGGGCAAGAAGCTGGTGGACGGTACGCTGTTCGTGGTCACCGACGCTACTCCGCACCCGAGCGGTGCACGTCGTCCTCAATGCCACGGAAGCGTTAACGAACCGCCAAGCGGGAGCGCCCGTCAGCCGCCAAGGCTGTCGAGGCGGCTCTTCAGGTCCTGATATCCCGGCTGGCTGGGGTCGATCCGGGCCAGCACCTTCTGCCAGGCGCTTCTGGCATCGCCGGTACGGCCATCCTGCAGGGCGCGGATGCCCAGGTACCAGAGGCTCTCCGGGTCGTCGGGCTTGAGCTTGGCCACCTTGCTGAACTGGTCGTTCGCCAGATCGGTCACCTCCGGCAGGCCGGTATCCGCCCGGACCGGCCCCAGCAGGATCCGACCATAGCCCTTGAGCAGCTCTGGGTCGTCCGGATGCAGCTTCAGCGCCTGTTGAAACGTCGCCAGGGCACGGTCCGTCTCGCCCAGCACCTCGCGAGACTGGGCCAAGCGCAGCCAGCCCTCGACGTCGCCGCCATCGGCATCCATGCGAGCCTGCAGCTTGTCGACCATGCCGCGGATCATGGCCGTCCGGGCCTCGGGCGACATCTCGGCGGCACTGGCAACCTCGGCCGGCGTCGGCTGGGGCTTGGCCGGCGGCACGGGGATGGCCGCGAGCACCTTGTCAGGGTCGAGGTTCAACGCGATGGCGGCGCCGCGCACGGCCTCGATCACGCGCGGCTTCCAGGGCGCGTCGGCAGGAGTGGCAGCCAGCAGATCGCTCCACCGCTTCAAGGCCGCCTGCTCGTCCCCGGCCTGGGAATCGGCCCAGCCCAAATAGAATGCGGCACGTGGATCCTGCGGGTCGACCTCGGTCAGGCGCACGAACTGGCCTTTCGCTTCCGGCGTGACGATGCCATCGGCCGCAGCCGTCAATGCCTCGCCCAGGCCGCCAATGGCGCGCGGGTCGTCGGCGGCGAGCGTGAGAGCATGCCGATAGGCCTCCACCGAGCCTGCCGTGTTGCCCAGGACGGCCCGCGAGCGCGCCAGCATCAGCCAGCCGTCGAGATCGTCCGGTGTGGCGGCCAGCCTCGCCTCCAGGCTAGCCACCATCTCCTGGACATTGGGTTGGCCGGTTGGCGGCGGCTCGCGGTCCTGGCGCAGCGCCAGTGGCTCGTCCGGCGTCTGCGGCGACCCCAGCGCGGCGTAGAGCCCCGCCGCCAATGTCGGGATCAACAGGGCCGCCACGATGATCGGCAGCCGCTGTCCGGACGCCGGCTCCGCCGGTGCTTCGGCATCGGTCCCCGCTACCCGCAGCAGGCGGCGCTCGATCTCGACCCGACCGGCACGGGCCTCGTCGGTGCCGATGATGCCGCGCTCCCGATCGCGCTCGATCTCGGCCAACTGGTCGCGGTAGACCTCGATCTCGAAGCTCTCGCGTGAAGCGGCCCGCGGCCGGCGAAAGACCGGCCATAGCAGCGCCAGGACGGCCAGCGTCGTCATGAGCGCGAAGGCAGGCAGGAGGCCGATCATCGGCCGCCGTCTCCGGCCAGCAATTGGGCCAACCGCTCGCGTTCGGCCGGCTCGAGTTCCGGGGCCGCCTCGTTGTCTCGCCTGCGGCCGCGAAAGTAGACCAGGAGCAGCCCACCACCGATGACCAGCACGACCGGCGGCCCGAACCAGAGCAGCCAGGTCGCGGGCTTCACGGGCGGCTTGAGCAGCACGAAGTCGCCGTAGCGTTGGGTCACGAACGCCAGCACCTGCTGGTCGCTGTCACCGGCGATCAGGCGTTCGCGCACGAGGCGGCGCAGATCCTTGGCGAGGTCCGCGTCGGAATCGTCGATCGACTGGTTCTGGCAGACAAGGCAGCGCAGCTCCTTGCCGAGCGTTCGGGCGCGCGCCTCCAGCGCTGGGTCCGGGAGCATCTCCGAGGGCGACGTGGCCGCCCACGCCGGACTCGCCAGGAGCAGCAGTGCCACCACCAGCGCGTTGATCATTTGAGCTTCTCGAGCAGTGGCAGAATCGTGCGCTCGACGTCACGTGGCTGCATCGGGCCGACCTGCCGGTAGGCGATCCGGCCGTTCTTGTCGATCACGTAGGTCTCGGGCACTCCGTAGACGCCCCAGTCGATCGCGACGCGGCCGTTGCGGTCGGCGCCCAGATGCTGGAACGGGTCGCCCAGTTCGGCGAGCCAGGCCTTGGCATCCTCGGGGCGGTCCTTGTAGTTG
>JAPJRA010000010.1 GCA_030824835.1 Geminicoccaceae bacterium
CAGCCGAGACAGTGGCGAGGGTACGGCCGTGAAAGGCGCCTTCGAAAGTGATCATTCGGTGCAGCTCTGGATTGCACAGCTCCCAATTATAGCGCCGGACCATCTTGATGCAGGCCTCGATCGCCTCCGCCCCGGAATTGCAAACGAACACCGTGTCGGCAAAAGTCTGCGCCACCAGCCTGTCGGCAAGTCGCTCGAGCTCCGGGATGCGAAACAGGTTGGAGACGTGCCAGAGCTTGCCGCCCTGCTCGGCCAGCATCGCAACCAGATGCGGGTGGGCGTGGCCGAGGCCGGTCACCGCGATGCCCGATGCGAAATCGAGCAGGCGCCGGCCATCGGTCGTGAATAGCCAGGATCCCTCGCCACGCGCGAAGGCCAGATCATACCGTCTATAGACCGGCAGCAGCGAGGGTACGGCCTTGTTGTCCATCGTCATGTCCGTTCGCAGCGAAGCGGGGCGTTTGCCGCAAGGCCAAGAGCCTGTCAACGACCGCGGTCAGGCTTTCAGCCTATAGCCCCGCTGCATCAACCGGTAGGCCCAAAGCCACAAGGCAAGATTGACCATGGCCAGAACAAGGCCACCCACGATCAGCGAGCCGTCCGCGTGTCCGGTGAAACCATAGCGTATACCGTCGATCATGTAGAAGAACGGGTTGACGTGGGCGAGCCAACGCAACGCCTCCGGTAGGACCTCCACACTGTAAAAGGTGCCGGATAGGAAGGAGAGCGGGGTGATGCCAAAATTGGTTACGGCCGCCAGTTGATCGAATTTTTCGGCCCACAGGCCGCCGAGAAAACCCATCAACGACAGCATCAGCGACGCCGCCAACGTGTAGTAGGCAATGGCCCCAAGGTGCAGCGGCCAAAGAGCTACGAATGGCAGCATGCAGCCATAGACGGCGACGCCAACGACAACGCCGCGGGTTATGCCGGCCATGATGATGCCGAACAGCAGCTCGCCGGGGCCCAGCGGCGGCATTAGATAGTCGACAATGTTGCCCTGAATCTTGGCGATCATCAGCGACGACGAGGTATTGGCGAACGCGTTCTGCACGATTGCCATCATGATCAGGCCGGGAGCCAGGAACTCCAGGAACGGCAGATCGCCAATCCGGGTGTCGGCCCGGTGCATGGCTAGCGCGAAGATGGCGAGAAAGACCAGAGTCGAGATGACTGGTGCCAGGATCGTCTGCGTCATCACCTTCCAGAACCGCCAGACCTCCTTCTTGTAGAGCGTCCAGAGCCCGATCAAGTTGAGATCGAACGGCGTGCCGAACGTGCTGCCGTCCTCGGGCAGCACGAAGTCGGGCGGTGGTACGGTCGATACGGGGTGCCCCGCGGCGGGAGTTGCCATCAGTAATCATACTTCCATTGCAGACCGACGCCCGTCTGCGACTGCTCGTTGACCGACGTGCCGACGGAGAGCTGTGGCGTGAGATCGACCCTAACACTGGCCTTGCCGCTGCCCTCAGCTACGCCCCGCTGTACCTCGAGATAGACATTGTCGCTGATATATTTGCCGGCTCGTGCCGTGCTCTCTTGGGTCGTCTCGCCACTCTGAACGTCAAGCGTGTCGAGGCCGGCGGCACGACGCAGCGATGTCAATGTATTGCTCACCAAACCCCCACCCTGCAGCTCCTGGGCAGCGGCGGCCAAGCGCAGGCCCTGCATCGGTGTGACCCGAGCCACCGAGGTGCCGAACAGCAAGCGGGAGAGGATCTCATCCTGAGGCAGGGTGGGGTCACTGGAAAGAGTGAGCTTGGGGTTGGCGGCGGGCCCCTTCAGGATCACCGTCACCGTGACATCGACGGTCTTGGCGGTTGCCTCGAGGTCAAGCATCGGGACAGGCGGCCGGGTGCCGACAAAATTGACGGTGCCAAGTGTTATGGTAAATCGGCGATCGAGCAGGTCGAAGAATCCGCGCAAAACTTTAAGCTCACCTAACACCTGCGGGTCCACGAGATCCCCTTTGATCTGCAGGGAGCCGCCCCACTCCGAATCAAGACCTCTCCCGCTGACAAAGAAGCGGGACGGGATGTCGGTCGTGACATCGAGACTGACGGCAAATGGCAGGGCGGCGGGAGCGGGCTCGGTAGCCGCACCTCCCGACCGGTTCACCTCCGTTACCACCATTACCGGTACGGACGGACCGCCGGTCTGATCTGGAATGAGGATGTCGGCACGGTCCACCGTCAACTTGCCGCGAACGGCGGCCTGATCCAGCGCGCCCGCTGCATCAACCGTACCCGAGATCACGACTGTGCCGAGTTCGTTCTGCAGAACCCGGGCTGCAGCCGCGTTCAAGGCCACGTCGTAGGTGAACCCGCCGCCCGACGGCAGACCGACACTGCCAGATGCCGCGAGCTTGCCACCGGTAGGGTCGGTCCCGCCGACTTCGTCGATGATCAGACGAGTTCCCGCGCCGTGGGCACGCAGCGTCAGCGGCCGCAGCGACAACCCGCTCCTCACCTCCTGAACGCTGCCGTCGGTCATCGCCATAGTGCCGCCGATCTGCGGCCCTGTTAGGGTGCCCCCGACGTCCAAAGCCAACTGCAGCACACCGCGGAGCTGGAGACCATCGACGGCAGCGAAACTGACGACACGGGCGAGGTCCACGGGACCGTTCAGCTTTGCCGCAAGCGGCGCTCCGTCATTCACTGCAAACGCAAACGGGCTCAGGCTGAACGTGACAGGGAGCCGTGCAGTCGCCGTCAGCGGTTTCGTGCCCAGACCTTGAGCGTCGAGAGTCGCCTCCAACCGTCCTGTGCCAAGCGTGGCCTGCAGGCTGGCGTCGACCCTGGTCCGTGCGACCGGATCCAAGGCCAACTGCCCCACGTCGAGATTCAGATTCGCCTCCGGTGCCTTCGCCGAGCCGGCAAGATCGAGCGTGGCCCGAGCCGTACCAGCCAAAGGAGGCACACCAAACGGCTCCAGGGCCGCAAGTGCCAGCTCGTTCAGAACTAAGGCACCCCGGAGGCGCTGCTGATCCAGGTGGAAATTGCCTTGAGCCCGCGCCGCGCCGAATTGCAGGTCGAGCTGATCGACATCGTAGGCGGCTCCATCGGCCACGACGGTCAAGGGCTGCATCAGGCGTAGTTTCTGGCCCACCAGCGTGCCGTCCAAGCTGGTCAGCCGAGCGGTCTTGCGTGGACCGGGCAGATCAAGTCCAGCCGCGGCCCGTAGGTCGAACGGCTGATCGCCCTGCTTGCCGAGGGTCGTGAGCTTTACGGCGAGATCCGACAGGCGGCCGATCGCCTGGACATCGACCCGGTCAACGGCGAGGTCGGGCACCGTGAAGCCTTCGGCCCTCAGCTTTGCATCAACTGCCGCATCGCCAAGCGCGTCACGCACACTGGCGTCGACGGTGGCCGTGCGCAGGCTGCCGAAGTCGCCGCCCAGCGTGGTGGCGGCCAGCTTCAGCGCCGCATTCTGTTGGTTTTGCGGTGTCTCGAGCTGCAGGTCGAGTGTCGCCGACCCGGTGAGCCGTTGGCCGATCCAGGGCGCCAGGCCGGCCAGATCACCTACCCGGCCCGCGATCCTGCCGCTGGCCAGAGGCCGCTCCAGCCCCACTACCACGTCGCCGTCCAAGCGCGTGCTCGGGCCATCGAAGGTGATTCCGCGAAGATCGAGTTGCTGTGCGGCGAGTGCATATCCAGTGCTGAGCATTAGGGTCGATGACGCCCGTTCAGCCGTGACCTTGACCTTGCCGGTCAGCGACTCGACCGGCCCCTTCGCATCGGCCGTGAGACTGACCCTGTCGATGACTTGGTCGGCCAGGGCGACAGCGTCGGCGGTCCCTTCGACTCTGACGGCGGGCTCGGGCACCGACCCGCCGAGTTCAGCCCGCAGGTCGAGGCTTCCGGCGAGCGGCTTACCGACCAGGGCCGACAGGGGCTTCAGATCGGGAACAGCAAGTCGCAATCCGCCGTCGAGCGATTGATCGGCGAAGCCGAAGGTTGGGTCGCCGTCGAGGCGAAGCCCCTCGCCAGCGAGCACGAGATTGTCGACAATGGCGGTCCGCCCCGGCGCGACCGTCGCATGGAGCTGCAGTGTCGGCACCGGACCGACCAGCTCCTGCACTCCCGGCGGCAATCCCGCGAGATCGCTGACGGCGCTGTCGAGCGCCAGCACGATCTGGCTGGCCTGATCCGCAATGGTGACATCGGCGCCCGCGTGGAAAGCGCCGGTGGGCATCGGGCTCGCAGCTGCATCCGACCCGAGCGCCGCGGCGACGGCCGACAGCTGGGGTACGGAGACGTCCAGTCGGGCGGTGCCCTCGAGACGATCGCGATCGATGGCGCCGCGCGCCTTGAGCTCGGCGAGCGAGGAGCTGATGTCGAGCCGGTCGATTACCGCCAGTCCGTGCGCCGGCAGGTTCCCGGCGATGTCGACCATCAGTCGGCCCTGCTCACCGAGATCCCGGCCGTCGATGGCGAGGCCATTCGCTTCAGCCTGCCCCTTGGCCCGCAAAGCCACGGGCCCCTGGCCCAGCGCCTCGATAAAGGAGGCGTCCAGAGTAACATTGATGGCTCCCGCCGTGACGGTGGCGGCGCGCAGGCCGGAGGCGTCAAGGTAGAGGCGAAGGTCAGGCTGCCGTGCGGCACCGGAGGCTCTGAGCCTTGCAGTCGTGGCCCCCCCCAACGGCACACCCGCAACTCCGGCGAGGCGCTGCAGATCCGGCACTTGCAGGGTCAGCGTTGCATCGACCGTATTCGCGTCCAGGTCGGCATCACCGCTTCCCGCAAGTGTCAGGCTCCCGGCCCGCAGACCCAGTTCCTTAAGGGCAAAACGCTGCGGTCCGGTCTCACCGGCACGCAGCCTCAGCTCCGCTCGCGAGCCCAGTATGCCCTCCAGTTTCGGTGGCAGCGCGCCCGGTTCCGCGTCGAGTGCTCCTGCCAGGGATAGTTGCTTTTGGACGGCGTAAGCTAGGTCCACCGTCAGATCCAGCTTGGCCAGACGCTCGGCCTCGATGCCGAGGCGGCCGTGCCAGTCGGAAAGCGGGCCGTCGCCGGAGAGCGACAGTCGCAGGGCTCCGGCCTGCGGATTGTCGGTGAGCTGGGCCAGCAGCCCACCGGTCTCCTGGCCCTGGACATCAAGGTGCAAGCTTTCGGCAGCGAGATCGAGGCCGGCCAGGGCGTTCAGATGCGCCGTCGGTGCATCGGTGCGCCGCAAATCGAGGCGCAGCACGGGGGCGCCGCCCTGCGGGCCGGTGCCGGCACTGCCGTTGAGGGCCAACGTCACTGCCTGGCCGAACACGGGCTGACCCAGCTCGATAGCGTCGGCATAAATCCGCGCCACCGTGACCACCGGTAGTGTCCGTGGCAGCTCGGGCAGTTGCGGCAGGCTGAATGGCTCTTTCGCTGTCGGCTCAGGGGCTGCGGTGGGTAGCCGTTCTAAGGCCACGCGCCGCACGCCGAGGTCCGAGATTTTCACCTCTGCATGGAGCAAGGCGCCCGGCGCCAGTGCCACGCGCGCATCCTCTATCGTCAACCAGATACCCTGCGCGTCGCGGAGGCGGAAGGCGGCCACCTGCAGATCGAACGGCAGCCGCAGACTGAGCCCCGCCACCTCGGCCTGCTGGTCGGGCCCACTCAGTTGGCGCTCGATCAGCCCGGACAACTGCCGCTGGCCCGTTGCCGTCAGCGCATAGCCGAACGCTCCGAACACGGCCAGCACCACCAGCGCCACGAGGGCCGCCAACGTCCACAGTAGCTTACGTAGCATGACTCGAACTCTTGTGCCGACACCGCTGCATTCGGCGCTCATTCAATCTCGACAATCCGATTGGAGGCGGAACCCACAGATGGGCTTTCAGAAAGCCTGTCCCAGGCTGAAATAGAGCTGGAACGGATCATCGACACCTGCCCGCGGATTTAAAGGGAACCCGAGGTCGACGCGGACCGGGCCGATCGGGGTGAAGTAGCGCAGTCCTGGCCCGGCACCGAATAGCACCCTCTCTCCGCCCGACGGCAGCACGCTGCTGTCGACAGTTCCGGCATCGAGGAACAGAACGGCGCCGAGATTCTCTCCCCACCGGCTGCGCAGCTCGATGCTACCCTCGGCCACGGATCGGCCACCGAGCGGCTTGTCGCTGTCGTCAAGCGGCCCGGCCAGATCGAAGCCGATGCCGCGGATAGACCCCCCACCGCCGGCATAGAATCGCTCGTCGGCCGGTACCTCGTCCCGCTCGGCGCCGACGAGGGAGCCCACCGACCCACGCAGCGCGACGACCAGCTCCGGAGACTGGGCGATCTTGAGGTAACGTGTCGTCGTCAGCCTGCCTTTGGCGAAATTTAGCGACGGTCCCAGCACGTCCGTATAAGGCGCGCCGGTGAACTGCACAGTGCCTCCGCGAGTTGGATTGAACCGATCGTCGGCGAAATTCCAATCTACCGTCGCCGGAAGCGACAGCAGGCCGAAGGTTGTTTCCGGCTCGTCGTGGTCCTTGATCCACACATAGCGAAACGCAACGCCAAGCGATGCCTTGAGCTCTTTGGTGAACTCGCGTTCGACACTGACACCGCTGCCAAGTGAATCGCTGTCATAGGCGTCGAGCCGGTCGCGCCGTGCCGACGCATCCATCAACAGGTTCTGCCGCGGGCTGTAGAAGTCCGGCTTGGTGAGTCTGAGCGTCGCAGACTGCTGCACCTCGGAACCGGCCAGCTCCGCCCGGAAGCGCTCGCCGGCGCCGAAGACGTTGCGGTGCTCCCAGAATATGCTGCCACCCGGTCCCAGATCCGTCTGGTAGTTGATCTCGGCACCGATGGACCGCGGCGGGCGCTGCCGGAGGTCATAGCGAACGTCCAGTCTCCCGTCGGCCGTCAGTTGCTCCGCCGGATGGATGATGATGGTCGAGAACAGGTTGGTGTCGAATAGCCTCTGCTGGCCGTCGGTAACGAGCGCAGGATTATAGCGCTCCCCCGACGTGATCGGCACTCGGCCGCGCAGGAACCCGGCATCTATTCCATCACCCCCGCTGAAGGTGACATCCCCGAATTTGGCAATCCGGCCTGCATCCAAGGCCAGGGTGAGATTCATGTGCCTGGTCTCATGATCGACGACCGCTTCCCGCTCACCTAACTTGGCCAAGGCGAAGCCTGCATTGCGTGCGTCATCAAGCAGCTTCTGTTCGGCATTAAGGACCAATTGGGTGCGTGCCGGTGCGCCTTCGTCGAGGCCCAGGCTTGCTGGCGTCGGCGCCGTGAAGCTGGTGGGTCCATCGATACGGATGCTCAACTGGCCGAACTGGTATTGCGGACCGGGCTGGACGTCGAAGACGAGTATGGCTTGCGGCGGGACCGCGAGACGTTTGACGTCCGCGACGATGCCTTGCGAAGGCACCTCTTTGGGGTCCTCGATACGGAAACTCACATTGCCGTCGAAGTAGCCCTCGGCACGCAGCGCCTGTTGTAGCAGGGTCACGTCGCCCTCCGCTCGCTGACGTATACCCAGACGGCTAGTGGGCGGCGTTGCGGCCTCCGCATCGCTCTTGGAGACCTGCGGCAGGAGCGTGGCGAGGTCCTCCGGCAGGTCGCCGGCAAAGTTGACCTCGTAAGGTACCGGCGGCAGTTTGGAGATTGCCGCCCTATCCTCGTCAGCGAGTTGCCCAGGCTTGGAGCTACCGGTGCAGCCAGCCAGCAGGCCGGTCGCGACGATGCCAATCGCGGCCGCTATGCGCGCAACTCGCATCAAGGTCCGCCGATGTGGCTCGCGGTGCCAGCGTCGGCATTGATTGCCTCGCGCCGCGCCTGCTCAACGATCCATGGTGGCGGATTGCCTCCAGGACTGCCGGCATACTGGACCTTCTGCTGCGGCACTGGAAGCTCGATCCCGAGTTCGTCAAAGCGCCGCTTTATCCGCCGGTTAAATTCACGACCGACCTTCCATTGCTCGCCTGCCCGCACCTTCGTCCGCGATTTGATCAACACGCCGGAATCACGGAAGGCATCCACGCCGGCAATCTCCAGTGGCTCCAGTATAAGTCGCCGATAGGGCCACTCGCGGCGCAGCTGGCTATCGAGATCACGCAGTATATCGATCACTTGGTCGACATTCTCCTTGTACGCTACGCAAAGGTCGAACACATAGTACGAGAATTCTTTGGTCATGTTTGTGACCACGTCGATCGAACTATAAGGTATAGTGTGAACGTCGCCATTGTACGCTCGCAACGTGATCGTCCGCATCGAGATCGCTTCCACCACACCAGCTTTTCCCGATAGATCGACGACGTCACCCACGCGCACCGTATCCCCAACCAAGATGAAAAGACCGGTGATCAGATCCTTGACCAGGGTTTGGGCACCAAAGCCGATCGCGAGTCCGACAACGCCGGCGCCAGCAAGCAATGCGTTCGCATTCACACCGAGCTCTGACATGGCTTCGACGATCCCGACAGCAATCAGCATCGTCAGCGCGAGGTTCCGCGCCATGCTGATAAGCGTGCGGGTACGGCTGGAGTGGACAAGATTGCCGGCGCTGTCTTTGGCGGAGATATAGCTTGCGGCACCACGCTGGATAAGCTCGGCGATGCATAGCACAACAGCGCCGATGATCAGGATCCGCATGGCGGTCATGACGGAGGTTCGGCCCGTATCGCGCTCGAGCCAGCCAGCGACGTCGATGCCCCAGGCTTGGAGAATGACGAGTAACCCCGCCCCAGCGACAGCGAGCCGCGCCGCAGTGATGACGCCCACCTGCAACGGCGAAAGCTCCTCGACCGGGACCTCCGTCCCCTCCTCGCCTTGATCTGCATCTGCATCGGGCTGGCGCCTGGTGAACCAGTCGAGCCACACGTTGATCGCCCGGACCACGATCAGCACCACCACCGAAATGAGCATGCCTCGCGTCAGGAGGGCAGCGGCGCCAGTCACACCCACCGCCCACGCGAAGTAGACCAAGGCCACCCACACGGCAGCCACATGATGGCCGCTCGCGGCAATAGCACGCCACGGCAGATAGCGGGCAATACCTTTGGCAGGCCTCGGCGTCGCGCTGAACTGATCGATGGCTACTCCCAGATAAGCTCGCAGTCGGTAGATGGCTCGGATGGTCAGGCCCGCTACGATGAAAAACAGCGAGTGCTGCAGGAAGCCAAAAACCGTCCAAGGTAGCCCCAACCGTCGCGCTGCTTCGAGCCCGAAATAGCCGTAGAGCCCCAGCCCCATCAGCAATGCCACCCAACGCGCGGTTTCCAGTGCCGCAGCGTCATCCATGCCGATCAGGCGACGCCTGCTGTTCTCCGGAGCGACATATGCCTTGCTGAGTGCGGTTACGCTCCGCACCGCTGCGATCGCGATGAGAAGCTCGCCGGCCACACGCTGGGCGAGGAAAGATACCCCCAGGTGGTTGAGGACAAAGTAGGTGACGGCCAGGAACGTCCCTAGGGCGGCGAGATCCACCACTAGATATGCCAGAGAGGCCTTGATGCGCTTGCCGGTCCTGGCGGCCAGCGGCAGTGCCGTTCGGCGTTGCCGCCAACCGCTCAACAGGTAGCGCACCAGTATGCTGGCGAGAAAACCTATGCCCACAGAGAGACCGACCTGCTGACCGATCGATACCCACATGGCACGACTTATCGGCTCGGTTAGCTGCAGCCATATCCAATCGATCAAGATCGGAACTTGTCGCATGGAAGCGACAAGCCCGCTGAACGACTGGCCTAGCGTCTCGATCCGTCGACCGATCGCCTCGTTGACCATATCCAATGCACGACCAAAAACCTCGCCTTCGTCTGCAGACGGTACGGCCACGCTGAGTGCCCGCAGCTTCGCGATGAGCTCGCTCCGCCCGGCATCGTCTTCTAGGGTCTTGATAAGAGCCTGTATCTCAGCCTCGCTGGGTCCCGGAGCCGGCTTCGCTGCAGTGCCGGCAATCCCCGGCAGCTCGATCTTTGGAGGTGGAGGCGTAGCGGGTTCGACATCAGCGGCAGCTGTCGGCGCCTTTACCGTAGGAGCTGTTGACGATTCCGTGCCCGCCGGCGTGGTCTCCGTCGCTGCTGGCTCCTGTGCGTCGGCTGCTCCGACGATCAGATGTAGGGCCAACATCCCGCTCAGCACGTGTCCCAGCGACCGTGACAGCTTCGGCGGCCCCCTGCCCAAATCAAGCTGACAGCATGGCCGCCGGGTGTAGGGCAGATCCGCGGATGCCACAATGGAAGGCCCCGTTACCCGACATCTATGCCGGCTCGAGTTCGCCACGCATGTTCTGCAAGCGCTGCTCCCAGCGCCACGCTGTGCCGACAATATACTCCAGATCGTCGTGACGGGGTGCCCAGCCGAGCAGCGCCTTGATGTACCGGCTATCCGCCACAAGCTCGGCCGGATCGCCTTCGCGGCGAGCACCCTCGTTGATCGGGAATGTGACTCCAGTGACTCGGCGGGCAGTGTCCAGCACCTGGCGGACGCTAAAGCCATGACCGTAGCCGCAATTGGCCACGAGCGATGCACCCCCATCGGCCAGATGGGCCAGGGCCAGCAGATGGGCACGAGCCAGGTCATCGACATGGACATAGTCGCGGATGCAGGTGCCATCGGGCGTCGGATAGTCCGTGCCGTTGATGAACATGCCCGGCCGCAATCCCAGGGCCGTCTCGCAGGCAACCTTGATCAGATGCGCATTGTCGGGCGTTGCCTCGCCAATGCGAGCATCGGCGTGGGCTCCGGCGACGTTAAAATAGCGGAGGATAGCGTAACGCAGGCCCGTGGCCGCCGCGATATCCACGAGCACACGCTCAGTCATCATCTTCGAGGCGCCGTAAGGGTTGATGGGAGCCAGCGGTTGGCTCTCGCCGATCAACGGAATACCCGGCTGTCCGTAAACGGCGGCGGTTGATGAGAAAACAACATTGCCCACCCCGTGGCGCGCGCACAGATCGAACAGCCCGATCGCGCTGGCCGTATTGTTGGCATAGTATCTGGCCGGCTCGCTCACCGATTCGCCAACCCAGATATGCGCCGCACAATGCACCACAGCGGCAAAGCGCCGTTGCTGGAGCAATTCTTCGAGCCTTGCCCGATCGGCAAGGTCGCCGTTCACCAGCTCAGCCTCCTGCGCAGCCCAGCGGTGACCGGAATAAAGGTTGTCGTAGACGACAGGTCGATGGCCGGCATTGAGCAGATGGCGGACGACAAAGCTGCCTATATACCCGGCCCCACCGGTAACCAGCACGTCCAAACCAGTACGTTCGTGCGACATCGCCATCAGACCGAATTCCCCAGGAGGCGTTTCACAGATCCGTCGCGGAGCCTAGCCGCATCAACGGCGGCCTGTCAGCTAGCGTCCGGTGCTCAGGAACCGGAAGCTGCTCCCCTCGAGGACGAGACAGGTCAGCCGGCCGGTCCAGCAGGCACCTGTGTCGATGCCGATGCGGTTGTTGCGGATGACGGGCGCTTCATCGACCGTATGGCCATGGACGATGATCTTGCCGCAATCGCCATCCCAGCTCAGGAACGGCTCACGGATCCAGAGCAGGTCGCCTTCGATCTGGCGCTCGAGCGGGACCTCCGGCCGGATGCCTGCATGGCAGAAGAAATAATCTCCCATGCAAAAGGCGAGCTCGAGCCGGTCCAGAAACGCCGCATGTTCGGCAGGAAAACGTCGCTGCAACTGGATTCGCGCCTCGTCGAAGCGCTCGGGCTCGGGCTGGCGCAGGTCCAGCTTGACACCATAGCTCAAGAGGGTGGCGTCACCACCGAAACGGATCCAGCTCGCGGCCTGGTCGCCATAAGTATCGCCGCCAGCCGCAAATTCGCGCAACCAGAGATCATGGTTACCCAAAAGCAGGACCTGGGATGTCCCCATACCTGTTTGCTTCGCCAAGTGATCGAGCACCTTGCGGCTCTCGAACCCGCGATCGACGAAGTCGCCAAGATGGATGACAATGCTGTCTAGCCCTCGCCCGCTCTCACGCAGATCCGCCCGGATCTTCTCTTCAATGGCCAGCAGGAGATCGAGCCGGCCGTGCACGTCGCCTATGGCGTAGGCGCGCACGCCCCGCGGAAGGGTCGGTGGACGACCGCGCACCATCGGTCCGACGGCCTGCTCGGGCTTGGCCCGCCGAAAGAGCCGCTTCAGCATCGGCGCCTCCGCGCGAACTCACGTGGGCCCGCTCGTTCATCAGCCATGGTCAGCGGGCGTTCCTCAATGTTGCAACCGGGCGACATATGGCGCGGAAGTTCCCGCTGCGCCAGTCTCAGCGCGCCATGTTACCCCGCCAGTGTTGTCACTGGCCGCCGCTCTCAACTATCAGAAGATCGCTGCGGTGAGGGATTGCCAGCATCGCCATATAGGCGAATGGACTCCGATGCTGTATCTATCTAAGCGCGCACTGGACAATAGTACCGCGGCGAGGCGCGAGGCTGGTGGGCATGGTTTTCGGATTGGATCCGTCCGCGTGATGCCTAGAGCCCTTCTCGCGGATCGTATCGGAGGTAGTATGAACCTGACTCGCCACAGGATTTCCGCCATATTGGCGCTGTCGACGGCGCTGTGTGCGCCAAGCGTGGTTTCGGCGCAACAGCCGAACGACGACAATCCCGACCCGAATATCACGGTTCAGGATCGGCCCCGGCCCGATTATGATCCGTTAGGTATACGGGCGGGCAGCTTCCTGATCTTCCCGTCGGTGTCCTTAAGCGGCACGTACAACGACAACGTTTTCGCGACGAAGAACGACACCGATTCGGACTTCGGCGCCATTCTGTCGCCACAAGTGAACGTCAACTCGAATTGGAGCCGGCACGCCTTGAACTTCGCCGCCGGCGCCACCGGCGCCGCCTGGGCGGACTACGATCAGAACAACTATCTTGACGCCTTTGCTTCGACCACGGGCCGGCTCGACATTCAGCGCTCGGACATCGTATCGGGTACGCTCAAGTTCTCGCGGTTGCATGACGGTCGCGACAATCCTGACAGTAACCAGGGAAACGCGAACACCGACAACGAGGGTAACCTAGTCCGCTATTATGAAGGCCTAGCGGACACGCAATACCGGCATAATTTCAACCGGATCTATACCGTGGTAGGCGGCGGTGTCGAGCGCTTGAAATTTATCAACAACGGGCAGAATTCGGACGAGAGCCGCCGTGACCGCACGGAGTATGGAGCGCGTACGCGGATCGGCTATCAGATATCTCCACGCCTCGGCACCTTCGTGCAGGGCAACTACAGCTATCGCGACTACGACACGAACGATGAGGGTCAGGACCGAACGAGCTGGGGTTATCGCGCTTCCGTGGGCACGACTGTCGACATCACCGGCTTGGTCTTCGGTGAAATGTCGATCGGCTACTCGGAACGGAACTACGACAGCAGCCAGTTCAAGGACAGCAGCGGCGTTGGCGCCGATGGCAGCTTGACCTGGAACGTGACCCCGCTGACCTCGATCATCCTCAACGCTAGCAGCGGTATTCTCGAGACCACCGTTGAGGTTGACGGCGAACCTGCCAGCGGCAACCTGCAAAACACGGTCGGAATTGACGTGACCCACGAGCTGTTGCGGAACGTGCTGCTCAACGCCAATGCCGGATATATACGAGCCGACTATGAGGGCGTTTCACGAACCGACAATATCTTCAATGCCGGCCTCGGGGTCAGCTATCTGGTGAATCGCAACCTTTCCTTGAACGCCACCTACGAGTTCACCACGCGCAACTCGGACGCTGGCGGTGACGAGTACACCGCAAACGTCGCGCTGGTCGGATTCACGGTCAAGTACTGACGGCGGATAGGGGGCGATACCCGGGTGTCGTCCCGACGCCTTGCCCCGCACCGGCGATCTCACTACTAGAAGGACCCATCCGGCGTGACCCACGCGGACCTGCGGCTGCTCTCGGCGCAGCGGAATCGGCGGAGATCTTAGATGTTTTGGGAGAAAATCAGGGTTCGGATGGCGTGGCTTTGTCTATTGCCGGCCCTCGTCGGGTGTGCCGGTGGACCGTCCGGTACGCCTACCCCGGTGCCAACGCCACCGGTTGCGGATGCGGTCACGCCGGACCTGGTGGCGGCGACGTACAAGCTGGGTTCGGGCGACCGAATCAAGATCGCCGTGTTCCGCCACGAAGACCTGTCGGGTGAGTTCTCGCTCGACGGTGCCGGCAATTTTGCGATGCCGCTGATCGGCGGCATCCACGCGGCCGGTCTGACGACCGGCGAGCTCGAGACCATGCTCCAGGACAAGCTGAAGGACGGCTATCTGGTCGATCCGCAGGTGAGCATCGAAGTGCTCAACTACCGGCCGTTCTACATCCTGGGCGAGGTAGCGCGGCCCGGATCCTATCCTTATGTCAATGGGATGAGTGTGCTCAACGCCGTGGCATTGGCCGGCGGTTTCACCTACCGTGCCAAGCAGAATAACTTCCTTCTCCAGCGCGGCGGTAGCAACACTCCTGCGGGCGATGTTGGTGGCGATGCTGCTCTGCTTCCCGGTGACGTGATCACCGTGCAGGAACGGTTCTTCTAGGCAATTTGCCATTCCAATCCGCAAAATCGCGGCGGCCGACTTGGCGAGAGAGATGATGCAGGGCTGGCTGTGTGCCGCTCGGGTCTATCTTGAGCCTAGGGTCGTCGTGGTCCTGCTATTGGGCTTCGCCAGCGGCCTGCCACTTTTGCTGACGCTGTCGACGCTGAGTTTCTGGCTCGCGGAAGCCAAGATCGACAAGGCCGCAATCGGCCTATTTGCGCTTGTTGGACTGCCATATACGTGGAAGTTCGCCTGGGCGCCCATCATCGACCAGGTGGCCTTGCCACCATTCACCACGCTCCTTGGGCGCCGGCGGGGATGGTTGCTCTTCGTCCAACTACTACTCACGGTGGCGATCGTGGCCCTCGGCGCCTGCGACCCGGTGCAGAACCTGGGGCTGATGGCCGCAATAGCACTGGCTGTCGCGTTCTTGGCGGCAAGCCAGGACATCGTGATCGATGCCTACCGGGTCGAGCTGCTCGAGGAACGCCAGCAAGGCGCCGGTGCCGCAGCTGTGGTGATCGGTTATCGCGTCGCGATGCTTGTCGCGGGGGCCGGCGCATTGGTTGTGGCCGATCTTGCCGGATGGTTCTGGGCCTATGCGGCCATGGCCGCGTGCTTGTCGGTCGGCATGGTCACGGTTCTCCTGGCGCCGGAGCCCAAGAGCAGTTTGAGTAACCATCCTGACACTGCCGGACCCGCGGCGTGGTTCAAAGTCGCGGTGGTCGAGCCGTTCGCGGATTTTCTGCGTCGCGACGGCGTAGGCACGGCCCTGCTGATCCTTCTGTTCATCATGCTATACAAACTCGGGGACGCACTGCTCGGGACGATGACCAATCCGTTCTATGTCGAGCTTGGCTTCACCAAGCCCGAGGTAGCTACCATCGTCAAAGGCTATGGCCTGGTAGCCACACTGATCGGTGGATTTCTCGGCGGAGTCGTCGTCAATCGACGGGGCATCATCCCAGCTCTGTGGATCTGTGGGCTGATCCAGCTGGTATCCAACTTGGTCTTCGTCCTGCAGGCATGGGTCGGCCACGATCTGGCCATGCTCGCGGTGACGATATCGGTCGAAAACCTCGCCGGCGGCATGGGAACTGCCGCGTTTGTGGCTTACCTGAGCTCTTTGTGCAATATCAGCTACACGGCCACTCAATACGCGCTGCTGTCCTCTTTCATGGCCCAAGCGCGCACCACGCTCAGCGCTAGCGCCGGTTTCTTGGCCGACAGCATGACTTGGGTCGAATTTTTCCTGCTGACGACCGTGGCAGCAATCCCGGGTCTGCTGATGCTGCTCTGGCTCCAGCGACGACTGCGTGGCATGCAGCATCAGGAACCGGTCATCCCGGCAACGGCACGAGCGGGGCGAGCATGAGCCTCCAGGGAAGGGCTTCTGGTATGCTGCGAAGCTCCAGTCGACGGCTGGGTCCGGGCCTGCTGGCATTTGGCCTGCTGCTGGCCTCCGCCGGACCCGCGTTGGCAGCATCCTACAGGCTGTCGATCGCCACCGGCGGAGTGACGGGAATTTACTACCAGTTCGGCGCGGCCATCTGCCGACTGCTTCGCGACCATCCACCAGCCATGCCGATCGTGTGTATGACTGAAGGCTCTGATGGCTCCATCAGTAATCTTCAAGGTCTGCGCGAGGGTAACGTCCCCCTGGCCTTGGCGCAGTCCGACTCGGTCTACGACGCAGCCACCGGCAGTGGCCGGTTTGCGCGCCAGGGTCCCGATCCGAAGCTCCGAGCTCTGTTCTCACCGGTGACCGAAGCCTTCATGGTTCTTACCCGAGCCCGCGACTGGGTGCCGACCCTGGCTGCTCTACGAGGGTTGCGGGTCAATATTGGTGCGCCCGCATCGGGCTCGGAGGTGACGTTCCACGAGCTCCTGGCCGCACGTGGCTGGGCCCCCACGGACTTTTCGCGGCTGTCGGGTTTGCGGACCTCGCTTCAAGCTGGAGCGCTCTGCAGCGGCCAAGTGGACGCTATTTCCTTCGTTGCGGCTAATCCGGTTCCCGTCATGCAGGAAGCGACTTTCGCGTGCCGGGCGCGCTTCGTTCCGCTTGATCAGGAATTCGCCCATACCCTGATCCAGCGTTACCCTTACTACGTTCCGGCGGAAGTTCCCGGCGGACTCTATCCGAACAACCCCGACCCCGTACCCACCATCGGCGTCCGAGCCATCGTCGTTGCCTCCTCCGACACCAGCGACGACGTCGTCTATCACATCACCAAGACTGTGTTCGAGAATCTGGCCGAGCTGCGCACACTGCATCTGGCATTCGCTAACGCCTCCGCCCAGGACATGCTCGACCAGTGCGTGTTTGCGCCCGTACACGCGGGCGCCGCCCGTTACTACCACGAGGCCGGATTGAAAATGCCAGGCCGCTGCATGTAGCCATAGATGGCCTAGCGGCGTCTCGCCGCAGCTGCCAAATGCCGGCTTGACGATGACAAATGCACTCCCGTTAGAGGCCCCGGGGCTGTATAGGGCAGTTGCTCGATGTTGCCGTCCGGGAGTGCGCGTGGCCAGAAGCTTGGATCTTGATCAGGGTACGCTCGGCCGGTCGCGAGGCGCCGCCTCTGCGTCGTTGACCCGACGCTTGGCGGCCCTGTCCGGTTTCGGCGAGGGCACGCCTGGCCGCGTGATGCTGCATACGGTTTCACTGACCCGATGGGTCGCTGTGATCGGCCAGTTGTTCACGATCCTATTCGTTTATTTCTCTCTGGGCATCGCACTACCACTCGGAGCGCTCTTGCCGGCGGTGGGGCTCAGCGCCTTGGTGAACCTCGCGCTCGGCCTCGGCCTGAAGGCGACGACGCGACTTCCGGAACGTAGTGCCGCAGCGTTGTTCGCCTTTGACATCGTGCAGCTCAGCTACCTGCTGGTGCTCACTGGCGGTGTACAGAATCCATTCGCGGCGCTGTTGCTGGTGCCCATCGCATTGGCTGCCGTAACGCTGGATATACGGTCAACCGTCGCGATCACCGCCCTGGCGTTGCTGGGCGTGGCAGTTCTGGCCGTTGCAGCCGGCCCTCTGCCATGGCGCGACGGATTTCTATCGCTGCCGACGCTCTACCGTGTCGCGGGGTGGGCGGCGCTTAGCCTGGGAATCATGCTGATCGCGGTCTTCGCCTGGAGCGTCGCCGAGGAGGCGCGCCAGCGCACCGAAGCGCTGACGGCGACCCAACTGGCCCTCGCCCGCGAGCAGCAGCTCTCCGCTTTGGGGGGGCAAGCGGCTGCTGCCGCCCACCTGCTGGGGACACCGTTGACGACCATCAACATCATCGCCAAGGAACTGGTACGCGAGTTGCCCGACGGTAGTCCCCTTGCAGAGGATGCGGCCGAGCTGCTGACACAGGCGAAGCGCTGCCGCGAACTGCTGGCTGGACTGGGCAAACGAGCTGACGATGACGATCATCGGAACTTCACTCGGGCGCCCTTCACGAGCCTGTTAGAACACATCGCTGCGGAGTGCGCCCGACCCGGCATCGACCTGACGGTCTGTGTGGAGCGGGTGGATGACACGGCGGAACCTCTAGTGGCCCTCACGCCAGAGCTGCGGCACTCGCTGGCCAACCTGATCGACAATGCCCTGCAATTCGCCCACACCGGAGTCGAGATTACACTCCGTCCGTCACGGGCGGACCTAGTCTTGACCATTCAGGATGACGGACCCGGGTTTCCCGCCGAGGTCCTGGACTGGCTGGGTGAGCCATTTCTGTCGACGCGACGCGAACAGGGCGGATTGGGGCTGGGGATCTTCATCGCCAACACCCTGCTTGCCCGAACTGGCGCCAAGGTTCATTTTGACAACACGCAGCAGGGCGCGCGCGTGACCCTTAGCTGGCCGACCAACCGGCTGGAACGGGCCTTCGGAGAGCTGCACCATGATGGAAGACGGCCATGACGCGCCGGTGGCGGGCCTGCTACCGGGTGGCGAGCGCGTGGCGGGTGATCTGCCGTTGCTCATCCTCGTCGACGATGACGCACCTCTGCGCCGCAGCCTGCAGCGTGCACTCGAGCGGCGCAACTTTCAGGTCTATGCTGCCGATAGCCTGAAGGCGGGCATGAATCTCGCCCATAGCATCAAGCCGGACTACGCGGTCATCGATCTGCGGCTCGAGGACGGCAGCGGAATCGAGCTGGTCAAGCGACTGCGCGAGCTCTACCCCAAAGTGCGGGTTGTGATCCTCACCGGCTACGGCAATATCGCTACCGCGGTGGCAGCGGTGAAGGCGGGTGCTGTCGACTACCTGGCAAAGCCGGCAGACGCGGACGACGTCATCAATGCGCTGCTGGCCACGGGATCGACCCTACCGCCGCCGCCCCACAATCCGATGTCGGCCGACAGGGTTCGATGGGAGCATATCCAGCGTGTGTTCGAGCAGTGCAGTCGCAATGTCTCCGAAACAGCCCGGCGACTTAACATGCATCGACGTACCCTGCAGCGAATCCTAAACAAACGCGCACCACGTGAGTGACGCGGCGGGAGCCAATCCCGCCTTATGCGAGAGGGGAGTTAAGGGTGCAGAAGGAGCAGATTGGTGTCGCAGCGGGGCGACCTGGGGCGGGCAGCCGCAAGGTCCTGCTGGTAGACGACGACGCACCCTTGCGCAAAAATCTGGTTCGCGCCTTCGAGCGCGAGGGTTTCGAGGTCGCGACCGCCGGCAGCCTAAAGGAGGCCTATGACGTCGCGGCCGACTTCTGCCCCGATTTCGCGGTCGTCGACCTCAATCTCCAGGACGGCTACGGAATGGAGTTGGTGACGAGCCTGCAGGAGCAGCGCTCGGGAGTTCGCATTGTCATCCTCACGGGGTATGACAGCATCGCATCAAGCTTGGTGGCCCTGAAGGCTGGGGCCGTGGGCTATCTGGCGAAACCGGTACAGGCCGACGAGGTCGTGGCCACGCTGTTGGGTGAGGGCAACGACAGCGCCGAGCCCGCCGAACGGCCCATGTCGGCCGACCGGGTCCGATGGGAGCACATCCACCGCGTCTTCGAGCAGTGCAATCGCAATGTCTCCGAGACCGCGCGGCGCCTCAGCATGCATCGCCGGACGCTGCAGCGGATCTTGTCCAAACGTGCTCCACGCCCATAAGTCGTAGCTGGTACGACACCCTCGGGTTCAGGTCCGTCCCGCTAGCGTCTCGAACATGACGACGCAGCCGTGCCGTGACATCCGGCTGGCATCGGCATTGGCCAACGCCACCGCGGTCGCCTGCGATGCCCGTACCTTGCCCGGCGATACGTAGGTTGCATTAAACGCAGCGCGCGGCAGGCGTCCATCGGCGAGGCCGGCCCAAAGCTCCTTCAGGTTGGGCCCGCGCAGAATCATGATGTTGTCGAGCCTCTGGCCCACCGTCGCCTTAGGATCGAGATTGAGCCATAGTGCGAAGGCGCGGTTGAGCTGGCGCACCGCACGATCCGCATCAAGCACAAGGCACGGCAGCGGGCAGGCTTCTAGGACGCGGACCAGATCCTGCGTACTGCCGGCTAAGGCCAAGCGATCGAGCTCTCGCTGGACGGTCTGGCTGCGCAACTTGGCGTGCATCAGGGCAAACGTGCGCAAGGTGGAGGCTAGATTGGTGCGCTCCGGCGTAGCGTCGGCAACCTCGTTCACCAAAGCGGAGAGCCTTATGCGGCGCTCGTCGGCCACATCCTTGAGATAGGACCAGAACTCTTTCTCGAGCTTGATCGAGGTGCGCACCTCGCCGATGCGCATTGTCTTGCGGATCATGCGTCCGGCCTTTCGCATACAATCTGTGAAGTGAACATCATGACCGCTTATCGCCACGAAGTTTGAACCCGCTTCATCAATAAAACACCAATAAGTTTCATTTGGGTTAATTTGCAAGCTTAGGACGTTCACCCAATCGTAGTCGACAGAGCTTCCTGGGCGCAGGCAATTGTCCACGTTCGTGAGCACCTGCGCCCCCAGATCGGATGGCGCAGAGCAGCCGGCCGAGCGACGCACACGGCCGTCGGGCTGGCTGCTCCGACTTTGGTCCGCGCGCTGATTGGACGCACGGCGTGCCCTCGAACATGCCGGGCGGTCGCATTGTCGCCCGTTTGGGCAGCGCGTAGATACATCGCCACATTGGGCAAGCCGCTCAGGCACACGTCGAATTAGGGGGACGCGCGCATGTCTCGCAACAAGATAGCGCTGATCGGGGCCGGTCAGATCGGTGGCACGCTGGCGCTGTTGGCAGCACAGAAGGAGCTGGGCGACGTCGTCCTCTTCGACATCGCCGAGGGGATGCCTCAAGGCAAGGCGCTGGACTTGGCGCAGAGTTCGCCCGTCGAAGATTTCAACGCAGCGCTCTCCGGCACGAACGATTATGCGGACATCGCCGGCGCCGATGTCGTGATCGTCACCGCCGGCATCCCACGGAAGCCAGGGATGAGCCGTGACGATCTGATCGCCACCAACGCCAACGTCATCAAGAGCGTCGGCAGCAACATCAAGCAATATGCTCCGGATGCCTTCGTCATCGTCATCACCAACCCGCTCGATGCGATGGTCTGGGCGATGCAGAAGGTGACTGGATTTGACCCCGCGAAGGTCGTGGGCATGGCCGGCGTGCTGGACAGCGCCCGTTTCCGCTATTTTCTAGCG
>JAPJRA010000505.1 GCA_030824835.1 Geminicoccaceae bacterium
GTGCTCGTCAACAAGTTCACGGTGGCGCCGGATGAAGCCGACCAGCTGCTGGCCGCATGGGCCGGCGACGCCGAATGGATGCAGCGGCAGGAGGGCTTCGTCTCGACCCAGCTCCACCGCGGCGTCGCCGGGAGCTGCGTCTTCCTGAACTACGCCGTCTGGGAGAGCGCCGCGCATTTCAGGCGCGCCTTCGCCCATCCCGAGTTCCAGGCCCGCATCGCGCAGTACCCGCCGAGCGCCGTCGCCTCGCCCCACCTGTTCCGCAAGGTTGCCGTGCCCGGCATCTGCGCGGGCTGAGCCGGTCGCCGCGGGTTCAGGCCGGCCTGGCGCGGGCGTCGAGGCCCGCCGGCAGCTCCCGATGCCGCTACCTTGCCCGCTCGGCGGCATGGTCGTCGATCACGTCGAAGTTGAAGAACGGCTCTGGGTCTTTCGCGGCCTCGCTGACGACCTGGGAGCGGTGCGCCAGACCGCCGGGCAGGCCCTCGACGTCGTAGCGGTTACGAACCAAAGGAAGCCCGAAATTGGGTCGGGTTCAAGAACACGGACTTTTCCAGCGGTGGGACGAGCTCAAATGCCTTTGGTTCGATAAGCACATTATATAGGCGCATTATTCGAAACGCGTCGGGCCGTTCTGATGACAATCGTCGTTCATTCTCAGATATAAAAAATGGGGTCGTTTGGTGGCCGGCGGTAGTTTTGACCTCAAGCAGACGTTCTTTGCCATGATAGTCAAACGACAAGATATCATAACCGGCACCGTCGCCGTCTTGATCTGCAACCCATCGTACCATTTTGGCAAGATCGGACCGCCCGGCTTGCGAAAGTCTGAATCGCTCTGCGTAGAATACCCGTTCCTCTCCTTGCCGACCCAAAGCCCGATTGCGCGAATCACGGGCTGCTGGGTCGAATTTTCTCACTAGGCGTGCCAGAACGGGAGATAGGCGCGATGTATCCGAGCACAGCGATGGTGGAGCTTCTACATATAGTATCGTGCCGTCAGCTAAACCAACATAGTTCATTTCTTTAGGAGTTGTTAAATACTGTGCCTCGGCTTCGATAAATTGCTCGATACGTTCAACCAGTTTATTCTGATAGTTGCTCATCGGTTTATACCCTTGTATCCAGGGCAAGCCCAGTTCTAAGAGTATCGCACTGATGTTTTGGTGCTTAAACTCAATCGATCCTTTGGATCGCCCCGTCAATTCCTGTAGAGCGGCATTACGCTGGGCTTTGACATAAGTTACGCCTGCAATCTCCAATTTCAGCATGTCAAAATAATCTGCGACGATCAGGTCAATCTCATCGTCGGTCCAGTCGGTTCCTGCCGTATTCGTCGGGCTCATCAACTACAGGTAACGTGATGGCCCAGATCTGTCGAGATGCCGCAATAGTTGGGGTTGCTCACGAAGGGTCAGGCACTGAGGCGAGTATCATCCCGCTCTTCCGGGATCCATCGACGGTACCCCCAGGCGTGCAAAATCGCGAATGTTGCCCGTGGCGACAGTGAGCCCGTGTACAGCGGCGATGGCCGCAATTTTCGCGTCGTCATTGGGCGGAATCATGCCAGTGCGTTGGCCCTCTCCCATCACCGCGCCCCAATGCAGTGCCGCTTCGAGATCGAACGGGAGGATCGGAAACGACGGTAGGACGACGTGGGTGAGGTGATGCTCCTGCTGTCGACGCTTCTGGCTGTCCGAGATGGCCGCGACGCCACGAGCCAGTTCGCCAATGACGATCGTGCAGGTATGCAGCTCATCCACGGGCACGTCCTCGAACCACCGACGGACCCGCGGGTGCCGCTTCAGCCGGTGGTTGCCGAGGTCGATCAGGATCGAGGTATCGAGCAGATAGCCGGTCAAATGTCTACTGGCCGACCGGTATCCCGCGACCGCTCGGGCCTGAACTCTGGGTCGTCCCAGGCCAGCCCCTGTAGCGCCTCCAGCATCCGCTTCTTGGTGAAGGTCGGCCGCAACACTTCCTCCAGGATGTTCCGGTGCTCGGCTTCCATCGAGCGTCGGTTTCCCGCGGCGCGCTCCTTGAGCGCGGCGACGAGGTCGTCAGGGACATTTCGAACATGCAGTTGTGCCATGAGCTGGCCTCACAATATTGCTACCAAACGATAGCATAATGAGGGCATTCGATCAAGATCAGGGTCGTTGTATCGACGGGTCGACCCGACTCACTCCTGACCTCGTCAACCGACGCCCGGCTGCATGCAATCCGTCCTGGAATCCTTGCCCCCACAGCCAGCGCTCTGGTCCGTCGAAGTTGGTGGCGTCCTGGTCCGACCTACGCGCGCAGACGGTGCGGGCGCTGATGACGTCAATCTGGACGAGGACCGCCCAGGCATCGGGTTAGGCCGGCCTCGCCCGACCCTCCAGCGCCGCCAGCAGCTCCTTGAGCCGCCGCTTGGTCCGCTCCGCGGCCCGGTCGTCGATCACGTCCAGGTCGATGAACAGGTCCAGGCCCTTGGCGTGCTCGCTGATCACCTGCGAGCGTTGCGCGAGGTCGCCGAGGAAGCCCTCGACGGCGTAGGGGACCACCTCGCGGCTGATGCCCTTGACCTGGATACCCGGCAGCGGCTGGGCGCGGACCAAGTCGCGGACCAGGGCGTAGGTCTCGTAGCTGAGGACGATGCCGCCCGGGTCGGCGATGGTCTGCAGCCGGGCGGCGAGATTGGCCTCCGCCCCGATGATCGTGTAGTCCATCCGGTCGTCGCTGCCGAAATTGCCGACGTTGCAGAAGCCGGTGTTGATGCCGATGCGGGCGCGGAACGGCTGCTCGATGCCGCGCTGGCGCCATTCGGAGTTCAGCTGGGCGAGCCGCTGCTGCATGTCGACCGCCATGCGCACGCAGGCCTTCGCGTCCTCCTCCACGCCCTTCGTCTCGGGGTCGCCGAAGAAGCCCAGGATGGCGTCGCCGATGAACTTGTCGACCGTGGCGCCGTGCGCCAGCGCGATGCCGGACATCTCGGTCAGGTACTCGTTGAGCAGTGCGGTCAGGTCCTCCGGCTGCAGCCGCTCGGTGGTGCCGGTGAAGTTCTCGATGTCGGAGAAGAAGATGGTGAGCTTCTTGCGCTCGGTGGTGATCAGCACGTCCTTCTGGCCGCTGAAGATGCTCTTGTAGATCTGCGGCGACAGATACTTGGCGAGCTTCATCGAGATGGTGGCCAGGAAGTCGTTGGCCTGCGACAGTTCCTGGTTGATGCCGCGAATCAGCCTCGCCTGCCGCCGCTGCAGCAGGATGAAGGTGATCCCAGCGGCGGCCGCCAGGGCGAAGTAGAGCAGCAGGAACTTGAACGCGAGCAGGTTGGTGCCCAGCGGCTGGGCCACGGCGATCTCCTGGATGCCGCGCACGTCGCCGACCGTCCAGTCCGTCTTCGGGCTGTCCGGGTGGGTGTTGTGGCAGGAGACGCAGACCTCCTTCATGACCACCGGCGTCGCAACCCGGACCGTCCGGTCGAGCAGCGATCCGGCGACCTCGACCACGGGCTGGTCGGGATCGGCGCGCAGCTTCGTGATGGCGCCGCGCTCGAAAGCATCGAGTTGATAGTGGTCGCGGCCCTTGAACGGCAGGTCGGACACGAACCGATATTTGACCGTGCCGTCATGGCTGCTGATCAGCTTGCCGAGCTCGATCGACAGCGTGGCGGGGATCGGGATGGCGCCCGGAATATTTCGGTACTCGTGCGAGGTCGTCACCTCTCCGTGCGCAGCCAGCACCCGCCCGACGACGTCCGTGGCATAGAACCCGCGCATGTCGTCGATGATGCGGCTGGTCTCGCTGGCCTGCAGGCGCAGCAGCCGCTCGGAAAGCGTGCGCAGGTCGAGCCACACCGCCAGCGGCAGGCCCAGCAGGCCCAACAGCACGGCGATCACCAGAAACGGACCCATCGCCCGCTGGTGTCGCGCAACTCGCTC
>JAPJRA010000506.1 GCA_030824835.1 Geminicoccaceae bacterium
GTTCTTCGATCCGTTCGGCTGGCAGCTGATCTTCTTCACCGGCTTCGCCTTCGGCTCCGGCTGGCTCGCCGCACCGCCGCGGCGAGCCGCCCTCGCCTGGCTGGCGCTGGCCTTCGTGGTGGTCATGGTGCCGCTGAACTGGCAGCCGCTCTGGTCGCGCCACGCCTGGCTGGACCAGCTCAGCCTGCTGCTGGTCCCCTGGAAGGACAAATCCCATTTCGGGATCCTGCGCTATGTGCATTTCGTCGCCCTGGCCTACCTGGCGCTGTGGCTGGCCAATCCACACCAGCACCTGCTGCGCAGCCGCTGGGCGGCGCCCATCGTCCTCGTCGGCCAGCAGGCGCTGCCCGTCTTTCTCTGGAGCATGACCCTGGCCTGGACGCTGGGCATGGTTCTGGATACGCTCGGCCGCAACGCGCCCAACGTGACGGCGGCCACTCTCCGCGGCTTCGCGCCGCTGCTCCGCGGGGCGGCCCGGGCGAGGTTCGTCCGGTCGCAGCCCTGGCGCCACCGGGAGGGCCGGGTCCGGCAGGGCCACTGGCATCCGGCGCCGCCAGCCGCACGGGTCCTGACACCCGGCGAATGACCGAGCCCACGGCAGCAGCGGGTCTGCGAGTCCACGCGCCCGATCCGGGAGAGCTTCGGGCCTGCGCGGAGATCTTCGCGGCGGGCCAGCGCGAGATCCTGCCCGACGAAGCGGCGAAATGGACCGCGGCGTACTTTCCCGAGGCGGTGGCCGGCGAGCAGCTTATCGTGGCCAGCACGGCCGGCGGGGTCATGGCGGGGTTTCTTTCCCTGTGGCCCGCGGACCGGTTCGTGCATTTCCTGCACGTACGGTCCACCTGGCGCGGCCACGGCGTCGGACGGATGCTGCTCGAGCATGCGAGCCGGCAGGTGAATGGCCGGCTCGAGCTCAAGTGCCTGCTGACCAACACCGCTGCCCTGGCCTTCTATCGACATCTGGGCTGGGTCGAGGTCGAACGGGTCACCATGGCACCACTGCCGTTCGTCCGGCTGCGCCAGGCAGGTTGCGCGGCACGTCCCTGGCGCTAGTCCACCGAGGGTGCTGCAGGAGCGGCGACGGCGTCGGAGCCCATGGCGCTGAGCGGAGCCGTCGCAGCGGCGGCCATCGGCCCGCAGGTACGCCCGGCGGCCAGGAGAATAGCCGGCGGGTCGATCTCCTCCGGCACCCGTCCGATACCCAGCCGTACCAGTCCACGCCCGAGCGAGGCCGACGCCGTCACGACGGCGAACGGCACCGACAGCACGAGCGGGCCGCAGAACAGCAGGGCCCACCACCGCACCGCGGTCGGCGCCAGGGCAACGACCGCGACCCCGAGCACCAGCCCGTAGACCGTCTGCGGCCAGAGGCCTCGCGCCGCCTCGCGCCAGGACAGCGCGCGCGGGTCGCGCAACTGCGCCTCCCACCGGATGGTCCTGCCGCCGAGCAGGCCCAGGACGAAGATGCTCTGCGCCACGGCGACGATCGGCCCGAGGACGAAGCCGAACAGCAGCTCGACCAGCGCCGACGCCATGACCCGAAAGCCGCCGCCATAGGCACGGCGCAGCTTCGGCACGAGCAGGACCTGGGTCACGCCGGCAAGCTTGGGCGCGAACACCAGAGTGAGCATCGCGGCCAACAGGACCCACCCTTCCCAGGCCGCGACCGTGACCGGCAAGGCAACCGCGCCCTCCTCGGCCCCGGTCATGGCGCGCAGAAATCCGATGGATGCGAACAGGACCCACGCAGGCCCGGACACGTACATCAAGATGGCCAGCAGGAGCTGGATCCGCCCCATCACATGCAGGCCCGTCCGGCCGAGCAGGTGCAGGTACTGCCAATTGCCCTGGCACCAGCGCAGATCACGCTTGATGAAGTCGGACAGGGTCGGCGGGTTCTCCTCGAAGCTGCCGTCCTCGTCGGGAACGACCCGCACCTGCCAGCCCGCCTGGCGCATCAGCACGGCCTCGACCTGGTCGTGGCTCAGAATTCGCCCGCCGAGGGGCGGCCCGCCGGGCAGGACGGGGAGCCGGCAATGACGCATGAACGGCGCCACGCGGATAAGGGCATTGTGTCCCCAATAGGGGCCGCAATCACCCTGCCACCAAGCGCTCCCCATCGTATAGGCGCGCATGCCGTGCCGCATGCCGAACTGGAAGATACGGGGGAACGGGCTCGCATTGGGCATCCCCACGACAAGATGCTGCAGGATGCCGATCTGCGGGTGCGCCTCCATCACCCTGACCAGCCGCAGGATGGCCGCTCCCGACATCACGCTGTCAGCATCGAGCACGAGCATGTGATCGAAGCGCTGGCCGTCCCGCTCCAGGAACTCCCAGAGATTGCCGGTCTTGTGGTCGAGATTGTGCCGCCGACGACGATAGTGCAGCCGGCCTGGCCACCAGGACCGGCGCCGCCATTGGTCAAACAGGGCAGCCTCGGCGGCGGCGATCGTCGGATCTTGCGTGTCGCTCAGCAAAAAAACCTCGAACGCCATGGAAGCGCCCGCTTGGTCGAGGCTGGCCACGGTCTGCTCGAGGTGCTTCAGGACACGCTCTGGCGATTCGTTATGCACCGGCATGACGAGGGCGATACGCGCGGTCAGGGGACCCACGGCGGGTGTTCGGAGTGCAGGCAGCACGTACGCCACCGGATCACGTGTGCCGCAGAGCAGCAGTAACCCGATCACCGCGTTCCAGAACCCGATGACGTTCCACGGCAGCATCGCCATGAAACACAGCAGCAACGCAACGTCGGCCCATCCCAATCCATCGCTGGCGAGCAGACGGGCCATCACGGTGACCGCGATCACGGCCGTACCGGTGGTCAGCGACAGAAACACGACGCGCCGCCGACCGAGCTGAGCCGCGTCAGAGCAAGGCGCAGGCACCGGCAACGGTGGATCGATCTCGGTCACGCTCGCGGGAACCCAGTTTGTCACACGCAGTTCATGCTGGCAGGCTCCATGGCCACGGAGCTTGTTCGGAATCTATCGGCCGGTGCGGACATTGCCACGTCGACCTGAACCCGATGGTGAATAGTTCGTGATGAGCGCGGATCAATGTCCGGTCCGGGGATGGCCATACTATGAGGCTGTCATGCCTGCCTCTGGCGATATGGCACTGCGATGGTTAGATAAGTGTGCATCCGGTCGGTGAGCCAGCCGGTGCGTGGCTGCGTAGTACAGGCCATGTCAGGTCGGGTCCAAGCCGTGAAGAAAGACGCCGTGATGGATATAGACGCCGAGCCGACGCCAAGCACGCCCGTGCTCGCCGTCCAGTATGCCGCGCGGGCGCTGCGTGCTGGTGGTCAGGTGTGCCTCGAGGACGGAGCGCGTCGAGTCGACATGATCGCGGTTGAAGCCGTGATCAGCGAAGCCCAGGAAATCTCGCCTGATCGATTCATCCGTGGCAGCTGTCTGGTACTTACCGGCGAGCGCCTGGCAAGCCTCGGCGTGCCGTGCGATCGCCAGGCGACGTATCTGTTGCCTCTCACACGTGGCGACATGACGAGCGGCCGGATCGCCATGCTGGCTGACCCCACCTCACCGTCGTCAGAGGCTATCAGCCTCCTGTCCCTGGCCACACTCACGGCGCGGCCGGATGCCTTGGCGGCCGTCGAGCTCTGCAAGCTGGCCGGCCTTCTGCCTGCAGCCATCCTCGCACCGGCGGTGGTCGATGCGGCCGCCGAAACGTCGGCCATAGCGGCCGACGCGGTGCTCGGTTACCGTCGCCAATCGGCAGCGAGCCTGCGTCCGGTGAGCGAGGCCCGCGTGCCCTTGGCCGACGCCGAGAATGTACGCGTGGTATCGTTCCGACCAACCGACGGCGGACCAGACCAACTGGCCATTCTGGTAGGCGAGCCGGAGCGACATGTGGCGCCTCTGGCCCGTCTCCACTCCGAATGCTTCACCGG
>JAPJRA010000507.1 GCA_030824835.1 Geminicoccaceae bacterium
CCCAGGCGCTGGCCTGCAGCCTGGCGGAACGGATCGAATGGACCGCGGGCCAGGCTGCAGGCCAGCGCCCCACCCAGCAGGGAAGTGGCCTGGCCGGCACCGAGGAGGTCGCCGGCCTCCGGACCGACGTGCAGGGCTGCGGGTCGCAGGTACGGCTTCACGGCGACGACGCCTTGAGCGCGGTCAGGCCGCGATGAGGATTTCACCCTTGCCCCCGACGGAAGCGCATCCGGTCCAGCGCTCCACTCTTATGCCGGGCAGCGCCAGCGGTGGCTCCTGTGCTGCCATCAGGCGCGACAGCAGGCGCAGCCAGCCCAGCTCGTGCGTGCCGTTGGCGGCGAAGGTCCTCAACATGTTGCCCGGTGCATGACCGAGATATAGGGAGCCGCGCCGCATCGCATAGCCGGGGTCGACGCCACAGCCGCGCAGGGCCACGATCGTCCCGCCGATCATCCGGCTGGCGGGATAGTCGCCGGCCCGGCCGTGCACGGCGATCAGGCCGCGGCGCATCCGGTCGCCCACACGGTCGCCAACGTCACCGCCGACCAGCACCACGCCTTCGACCATGCCGGCCCGATCGCCGGGCAGTGCTGCCCCCAGGAAATCCCCCGCATTGGCGGTGATATGGATGGTTCCGCCGCGCATGCCGGCCGCCGCATAGACCCCGGCGCTTCCGAACAGCTCGATGCGCCCGCCGCTCATGCCCTGGCCGAGATAGGCGCCGACATCGCCGTAGACCTCGATCCTGCCGTCCGTCATGCCGTGACCCAGCCGGTCGAGGCCGGCAAAGGCGCCCTCGATCTGGAGGACGGCGCTGTCGCCTGCGGTCACCTCGGCGAGCTCGCCCAGCGGCAGCTCGCGATTGCCCACCAGCAGGCGCAGGCCTTCCAGCTCGGCCGTGGTCTTGCCGGCGAGCTTGGCCGGGCTGAGCTGCCGGGCATCCACCGGCAGCTTGGTCTCGGTAACGAAGCGCAGCCGCACGGCGCTCATTGCAGCACCTGATGCAGATGAAAGTGATAGGGGCCGAGCTTGCCGCCGTAATTGCCGGCGCTGATCGCCACGACGCCGGCACCGCGTCCGATCGCGCAGGCTGCGCGCACCCCGGCGGCGGTGGCGGCGGCCACATCGGCTTCGGTCAGACCGTCGATGACGATCTCGACCACCGATTCGACCTCCGGCGGCAGCGCTGATTCCTTCGTCTGCGCGCGGACCGTCGGGCAGTAGGCGTCGTTGGTGGACGCGATCAGCCCCTTGTAGCGCGAGCCGATCTTCGAGCCCGAGCGCACGGCCCCACCCGGAAAGGGCAGCACGATGTTGGGCAGCCGGCGCATCGCCGCGACCGCCGCTTCGGCCGCGGCCCGTGCCACCGTGCCCGACGTGCACAGCATCAGGAAGTTGCCGCCGCCTACGGCATTGGTGATCCCCGCCGTCTCCTCGACCAGGAACTCGCCTTCCATGACCGGGATGCGCCAGTAGCGCTTGCCGCCGAGCCGCTTGCTGCTCTGGAAGCCGTCGCCGAAGTAGCGCAGCGACTTGCCGAGCGGTGCCTTGCCGTCGCCGTCGAGGCCGGAGAAGCAGGCGGTCCCGACGCAGGTCAGCACGCATTGCCCCACCCGGGCCACAAGCTGCTTGGCCAGGTCCTGCTCGCCCATCGCGAACAGCAGCACGGCAATGCCCGGCCGTCCGTCCGGGGTTGCCTCGGGCGGCAGCTCCCGCTCGATCCCGGCCTCGCATCCACAGGCGATCACCGAGGTGGCGAACCCGGTCATGGCCTCGGCCGCGGTCCGCGCCCAAGCGGCCTTGTCCGCCGTGATGATCAGCCGGGTCGCCCGCATCGGGAATGCCTCGGCGAACGTGTCCTCGATCATGACTCCGTTCAGAATCACGCTGTGGCGCCTCCCCTTTTGCCGTATGCGACTATAGGGACGGCAGTCCCGTCGCGCCAGCGGCCCACGATTGGAGCTGCGATTACCGTCGTCTATCGTTGTGTCGGCTCGTAGGACGACAACAGCCGGTGTGGCCCGGTAACGGCAAGGATTCTCTGCAGATAGAGTTCGCTGTACTGGGCCTTGCGTTCCGGCGTCACGTGATCCTCGGAATCACCGGCATCGGCACGCGGCATGCAGATGGGCGTATCAGGGACCACGGTCAGACCGGCGCGCGAGATCTGCTCGTCCAGTGTCCGCACGTAGTCCGCAGAGCCGCTGCATTGAGGCTCGATCAATGGGCCGTTGACGTAAAGGCAGCGAATGCCTTGGTCCCGGCACTCCCTGGCAATCTCGGCCACGGTCCCGAGATTTTCCGATCGTGTACGGTTGGGCGATAGAGCTGGCGTGTCGACGGGGGCCAGGGCCCGTCGTTGCCCGGCGGGAGTCTGCGGATGATAGTCCACCGCCTCGAGCGCCGACATGTCCTCGCGCCCGCTGAACAGCAACCCCAGGGCGCTCTGCAACGGATCGAGGCTGGCCAGGCTGTCGAACAGGTTAAGGAGAGGAACGCCGGCGAGATCGCCCAGGCGCTGTGCTGTATAGATCTGTCCGTCATAGGCTGGCTTGCGCGTGGCTATATCAAGCGTCTGGAAGATGACGACCAGCGCGGTCGGACGGCTCCGTAGTGCGCGCCGCATCATGTTGAGCGTGCCGCGGTAACCATAGTCGCCGGTTAGGGCCAGCGAGATGACCGGCTGCTGCAGCTCGGCGCTCCACGCCCGGGCATCGACCGCGTTGCCGAGGCTGCTATCCCCGACCAACACGATCGTCGGGCGCTCGGGTGCTTGTGCCGCGACCTTGGCCAGCTGGTAACGGTAAAGTTGGGCGAAATGCCAACCGACAATGCCGTTGCTCAGGCATACCCAGGAGAGAATGCTGACGACGATCAGTGCACACGCTCCACCGCCCAGGACCCCGGCGAGATAGGCTCTGATACCGTACCGGGGCCGCCTGGCTCGTGCATCAGAATCGGAAATAGATGAACTCGGTGGCACGGTTCAGGCCCATCAGACAGACCACCAGCAAGACTCCCATCGTGGCGCCCCAGGCGGGCGTCAGACGCAAGACCATAGGCTGCCGGGCTGCATCTTCAATCTCGATGCCCGTCGCATAGCCCCGGGTTGGAAGCCCTGGGGTGTGGTGCCGCAGCAAGGTCTGGGTGTTGGGTGCCAGCAGGGTGACGCCGAGGCAAAGCAGCACGAAGGCAACGCCACCGATGGGCACATGGGCCAAGCTCGCCTGGTCCGGTGCAGATCGGCCGAGCCCTGCCCACACCCGCCCGGCAACGGTGAGGTCAGCCGCCCGGAATGGAACCCACGCCAGCATGACGGCAAGAAATGTCACGGCCCATGCTAAGATGGCCGGTACGGGCCCGTATGGCCAATAGCGCCGCCACAAATGGTTGGCCGTCAGCATGAGGCCGTGCAGCACGCCCCAGACGAGAAACGCGAGCGCCGCCCCGTGCCAGAGCCCGCCGATCGCCATGGTCGTCAGCAGATTACCATATTGCCGGACGACGCCGTGACGATTGCCGCCCAGCGGGATGTAGAGATAGTCGCGCAGGAAGCGCGACAGCGTGATGTGCCAGCGGCGCCAGAAGTCGATGATCGAGGTCGCCCGGTAAGGTGAGGCGAAGTTCAGCGGGAAGACGATACCGAACATCCGGGCCAGGCCGATCGCCATGTCGGAATAGCCGGAGAAGTCGAAATAGAGCTGGAGCGACCAAGCCAGCACGGCGATCCATGCCGATACCGGATCGGGTGTGGCGCCTCCTGCCGCCACGGTGAAGGTAGGGCTCACCAGCGACGCCAGATTGTCGGCCAGCAGGACCTTCTTGGCCAAGCCGATGGTGAAGATGGTGGCACCGATGGTCCAGTCGTCGGACAGCGGGCGCTGGCCGACGACTGCCAGTTGCCGCGCATATTC
>JAPJRA010000508.1 GCA_030824835.1 Geminicoccaceae bacterium
GGCGAGGACGTCCGCGTTTCCGGCGAGACCGCAACCTATAGGCGCCAGGAGGGCAGCGTGCTGGCGTTCCATTTCTGCCCGAGCTGCGGGTGCGTGACCCACTGGCGCGGGCTGCAGCTCGAGCCGGATGGACGGCGGCGCCTGGCGGTGAACCTGCGGCTGGTGGCGGATCCCGCGCAGGTGGCGTCGCTCGCCATCGACCACTTCGATGGGCTCGCGACCTTCGACGACCTGCCGCGCGACGGCCGCTGTGTCGGCGACATGTGGTTCTGAAGCATGGACAGCGCGGGGGGACGGAGAGGGAAGTCTCCTTGAACTCGGTATGGCGGATAGACCTTGTCGAGCATTCCGGCCGATGCTCTTGCTGTGACGCCACCGCCGTGTATATTTAGTATATACAGCCCTCCCCTGGTGGAGCCACGATGCAGACTCACCTCGCTCGCTGGGGCAACAGCTTGGCCTTGCGTATTCCCAAGCCGATTGCCGATCGTCTGCGCTTCGCGGAGAACGGCATCGTGGAGCTGTCGATCGACGAGGGGCAGCTCGTGGTGCGGCCTCGCCCTGCCGAGCCCACGCTCGCCGACCTGCTGGCCGCCATCACCCCGGAGAATGTTCCGGAAGGCTTCGACGACGGACCTGTCGGCAGCGAGGCATTGTAGGTGGGAACGCCTGATCGGGGCGATCTCGTCTGGCTGGATTTCACCCCTCAGGCCGGCCACGAGCAAGCGGGCCGGCGGCCGGCTCTGGTCCTGTCCCCCCGCGCCTACCACCAACGGACACCCTTTGCGGTGGTCTGCCCCATCACGAGCCGGGTGAAGGACTATCCGTTCGAGGTCCTGCTACCGGACGGCCTGCCGATCGCCGGGGCGGTGCTGGCCGATCAGGTCAAGAGCATCGATCGCCATGTGCGGCGGATAGAGGTGGCGGGGCGGGCGCCGGACAGCGTGGTGGAGCAGGTGAACGTGAAGCTCAGGGCGTTGCTGACGGGCTGAACAGGAGGCGTTCATCGAGCTCATTACGGTGGACAGGCACCGTAAACATGGACACGGAAGGCGGGGTGCCCAGCTAACTTGACCCGGCGCCATAGAGACTATTCGGCCGCCTGGGGCCTCTCCTCCAGCACCAGCCGGGCGACCAGCTCGCGCTTGTCGGAAGCGTGCTGGATATCATAGCCCACGGGCTCGCCGTCCTGGCCAAGGTCGAGCATCACGTCCTCGTCGAGCTCGACCGTGCGCGCAGCCGGTAGCGGGCGCAGCTCGATGTAAAGGCTGTCAGTAGCTCGATCGTAGCTGGTCTTCATGGTCGAAAGTCCTCGTCGACGAAAGCGTTATGCACCGTCTCGCGGCCGGGCAACAGCATGACGCGGAGATAACGGTCGATGCCCCGATCACCGGCTTGGACGTGCGTCAGTGAGGCGTGATGGCCCCCGGCCGGTCTGCGCTAGAACAGGACGGACCGGCCGCTCAGGTGCCTATACCGCCCGCGCGGTGTCTCGGACGCGCGTTCGTTCTTGCGGGAGTTGGGTGCCTTGGGTGTGTTCACCGCGATCGCGTGCCTGCTCGGCATCACGGCGCTGCTGGCGTTCCTCAACGACCGTTACCTGCGGCTGCAGGCGAGCATCGGCCTGTTGCTGATGGCCGTGGCGCTGACCCTGGTGTTGCGGTTGGCGGAGCTGGTCGTGCCGACTGGCCTGACCCACCAGCTCGAGCAATTGACGCAGTCGTTCAATCTCAACGACACGTTGCTCAACGGCGTGCTGTGCTTCCTGCTGTTCCGCGGCAGCGTCGCCGTGCGCTGGGCCAGCCTGCGCCGCGAGCGGTGGCTGGTGCTGACGCTGGCGTTCGCCGGCACGACGATCGCCTGCCTGCTGACCGGCGGCCTCGCCTATGCCGGGTTCTCGGCGACGGGCGTTCCCATCACCCTGGCGCAGGCGCTGCTGTTCGGGGCGCTGATCGCCGCCACCGACCCGGTGGCGGCGCTGGCGATCCTCGGGCCGCTCGGGCTGCCGACGGATCTCGAGACGGTCATCGACGGCGAGTCGCTGCTCAACGACGGTGTCGCCGTGGTCCTGTTCACGGTGTTCGCCACCACCGCGGTCGAGGGCAGCGCACCCACCCTGTCCGGCGCCGGCGCCATCTTCGCGCGCGAGTTCCTGGGCGGCTGCGGGCTGGGCGTGCTGGGCTGGTTGGTGATCCACCATGTGCTCCCCCGCGCCACCGGCTACGCGACCGGGCTGCTCGTGTCACTGGCGGCGGTGGCGGGGCTCTACGCCACGGCCATGCACCTGGAGGTCTCGGGCCCGATCGCCACCGTCGTCGCCGGGCTGCTGACCGGCCACCGGACGGTGCCGCGGGTCCGGTCGGAGATCATGACGCCCTTGCGGACGTTCTGGATCGGGCTCGATCAAGTGCTGAACGACCTGCTGTTCGTGTTCGTCGGCCTGCACGTGGTGCTGATCAACCCGCTGTCCGGGGTGGTCACGGGCGTCCCGAGCCTGGTCGCCGTCACCGCGGTGCTGACGGGTCGGGCGGTGGCGGTGGGGCTGTGCGTCAGCGGGCTGGATGCCGGTGGCGCCATCCGCGCCGACCGGTGGGGGCTGACCAAGCTGCTGACCTGGGGCGGCCTGCGCGGCGGCCTCTCGCTGGCGCTGGCGGTCTCGCTGCCGGAGAGCGATTGGAAGCCGCTGATCTTGAACATCACCTTCGCCACGGTGGTGTTCTCGATCGGCGTGCAGGGGCTGACGATCCGGCACCTGCTCACGCCTGCCCAGCTCGATGGGCTGCTGCAGGAGCCATCCGAGAGCGCCGGCTCCCCCGGGGCGTAGGCAAAAGACCAGCCGAGGGGGCGCAGGACCATCCCTCGGCTGTTCCCGGCGGCCTCGACCGCGGGCGCATCGCTCAGGCGCGCCAGAAGGCCTTGGTACCTTCATGCCAGGCGTCGGCGCCGCTGAGGCCGATATCCCGGAGTAGAGCCTCGTCCAGCTCCAAGAGGGCGCGCCGCTGGCGGCGACGCTCGGCCCACAGCGCCAGAGTGGCGAGAATGCCGTCGCCCGCCGGCCGCACGGGGGCGAGCCGAGACATGGTCGAGAAGTTGCGGGGCAGTGCGAGCATCGTCCGGCTCCTTGGCTGGATCAGTGGGGACAAGCCATATTTAGGATTAGACTGACTTCCGCTCAAACGATATGGTCTGGGTCATAGCCCTAGCTGGACTAAGCCTTATGAGCCGCCGCCTGCCCCCGCTGAACGCGTTGCGCGCCTTCGAGGCTGCCGCGCGGCACGAGAGCTTCGCCCGCGCCGCCGACGAGCTGGCGGTGACGCCGGCGGCGATCAGCCAGCAGATCCGGCTGCTCGAGGCCGATCTCGGGGTCACGCTGTTCCGCCGGCTACCGCGCGGCCTCGTGCTGACCGAGACCGCGAAGAGCGCCCTGCCGGAGCTGGGCAAGGCGTTCGCGCATCTGACCCGCGCCGTCGAGGGGGTGCGCGGCGGCTCGCTGGTCGGGCCGCTGGTGGTCTCGATCATCCCCTCCTTCGCCGGCCGCTGGCTGGTGCCGCGGCTGGGCGGCTTCGTCGAGGCCTATCCCGAGATCGAGATCACGGTCCGCGCCGAGCTGCACACGGTCGATTTCGCCCGCGTCGACGTCGATGTCGGTATCCGCTACGGCAAGGGGGTCTATCCGGGGCTGGATACGCGGCTGCTGCTGACAGAGGACGTCTTCCCGGTCTGCGTGCCGGCGCTGCTGGCCGGGGAGAAGCCGCTCAAGAAGCTCGACGATCTGCGTCACCACACGCTCCTCCACGACCGCCAGCTGTCGAGCGAGGAGCCGTCGCTGCGCTGGCGCAACTGGCTGCACGACGCCGGCGTCGAGTCGGCCGCGCACGCCCGCCCCCCAGTCTCGTATAA
>JAPJRA010000509.1 GCA_030824835.1 Geminicoccaceae bacterium
CTCGACCCAGCCGGCGCCGGGGAGATAGACTTGGCACCAGGCATGGGTGGCACCGCCGCCCAACGTCGTCGAGCCGTCGCGGCTGGCCACGTAGATGTAGCCGCTGACGAACCGCGCGGCCAGGCCCAGGGACCGCACCGCCTCCATCATCAGCAGCGCGAAATCCCGGCAGGTGCCACGGCGCAGCTGCAGCGTGAGCTGTGGCGGCTGCGTGCCGGGCTCGGTCCGGCGTGCATAGGCGAAGCTCTCGTGGATTGCGTAGCACATGGTCATCAGCAGCGTGCCGGTGTCGGTGCGGCGGCCGGCGGCGACGAACCGCCTGGCCCAGCGCGCCACCTCATCCACGTCGTCGGGATAATGCCGCCGGATGGCGCTGGCGAGATCCGACATCTCCTCGACGCCATAGGCGAACGGGTAGGTTCGCGCCTCGTCGTCGATCTGGAAGTCAGGTGCCGCCTGAGGGGTGTGATCGAGGCTGATCCGGGTCTCGAAGCGCAGCTCCGCGGCCGGGCGCGAGATCCGGATGCGGGCGACACAGTTGCCAAAGACGTCGTGGATCCAGCGGATCGCGCTCGGCTCCGGGTCGACCAGGATGGTGGCCTCGAGCAGCCGCTGATCATAGCTGTCTCGAGGCCGGAACATCAGCCGATGCTCCCCGAAGGTCACGGGTCTGGCATAGCTGTAGGTCGTCAGATGTCGCACGGAGAAAAGAGTCATGGCCTCGACAGCTCGGCGCTTCCGATGCCCAGAGGTTAGGGCAACGCGCGACGGGTTCAATCGACACCGCCGACTAAGTAGCCCGAACGCGACAAGTTGCACGCATGTCGACTTGTGGCGCGGCGACAGTCAACCGGGTTGCTGCTACAGCTGCGCCTCGCGCCGCGGCGGCAAACGGCCGCGCGCTCGGGGAGGGAATCATGCGCAAGACGGTGGCCGGCGGTTGCATCCTGACAGCCCTACTGGGTGGCTGTGCCGGCGCCGGGCCGGGCGCCGAGGCCGTGGCGCCAGTGCTACCGGTGACCGTGACCGCGTTCGGGCCCACGGCACCGGCCAATGCGCGGGGCCAGTCGCTCTATCTCGTGCGTTACGAGATCGCCCCCGCCACCCGGCTCAAGCCGCACCATCACGAGGGTACCCAGATCGGCATGGTCGAATCAGGGGAGCTGACCTACCACGTCCTCACCGGTGCCGTGCCGGTCTATCGCCACGGCGCCGATGGCGCGCCGGTGCATGACCGCACCGTGGTGGCCGGTGCCGTCGACAGGTTGACCGCCGGCGAATGGGTCGTCGAGGAGCCGGGCGACCATCACTGGGCCGCCAACGAGGGCACGGCACCCCTGGTCATCTACACCGCGACCCTCTTGCGCGAGGGTGCCCCGCTGGCGACGCCTGACCCACCGTCCTGACCGGACCGAGGGCGGCTCAGCTTCCGGACAGCAGGGCCGTGACGATGGCATCGCGCTCGGCCGCGAGGTCGCCCTGGCCCATCGGCTGGCCGGCACGGCGGTACCAGTAGCCGGCATTGCCGAGATCACCCTCGACCCGATGCAGATGGGCGTGCACCCAGTCGTGGGCGGGTTCCCCCTCGCGCTGCTGGGCGATGCCATGCGCCGCGTCCCACTCGCCGCGTGCGGCATGCCACAGCGCCCGAAGCGGCGGCGCCAGCCCGGGCGGGGCGGTGTCGGCGTCGAGGCTGGCGTTGAAGGCGGCGAGGTCCATGGCGATCCCTGCTGAGCTGGAGGCGCATCAGGACGGCAGCATAGACGGCCCTGGGGCGGGGCGCGACCACGGCACCCGATGGCCCGCGGCCTCCCCCTCCGGCTCGGTTGACAGTCGGCCGCCGGTGCGGTCTTCCCGTCCGGGCGAGCCGTCCTCGCCCGATCCCGCCGAGCGTCACCGATTCGGCCCGACCCACCGATGGAGCCCGGATGCACGGCGAGCAGACCATCCTTCGCCACTCGATCGCCGCCACCTTGTGCATCGCCGCCCTGGGCATCGGGTTCGGCGTGCTGTCCGGCTCGTTCTCGATCATCTTCGACGGCGCCTACTCGCTGATCGACGCGCTGATGAGCCTGCTCGCCCTGCTGGTGGCACGCCGGATCCTGCACGACACGACGGGCCAGCGACGCGATCGGCGCTTCCGCATGGGATTTTGGCATCTGGAGCCCATGGTCCTGGCGCTGAACGGCATCCTGCTGAGCACGGTCGCCGTCTATGCCTTCGCCAACGCGATCGGCCTGATCCTCAGCGGCGGCCGCCGGCTCGAGTTCGACTGGGCGATCGCCTATGCCATGGTCACGCTCCTGGTCTGTGTCGCCATGTTCGTCTACGAGCGCCGGGCCAACCGACGACTGGGCTCGGCGTTCATCGGGCTCGACGCGCGTTCCTGGGCGATGTCGGGCGCGATCACGGCGGCACTCCTGATCGCCTTCGCGCTCGGCCGGCTGCTCGAGGGCTCGGCCCACGATCACCTGACGCCCTATGTCGACCCCGCCGTGCTGGCGCTGGTCTGCCTGGTGATCGCACCTTTGCCGCTGGGCACCGTGCGGCAGGCCGTCTCCGAGATCCTGCTCATGGCACCGCCGGAGCTGGTGGCCCATGTCGAGGCGGTGGCACGGGCCACGGCCGAGCAGCACGGCTTCGTCGGCTTCGAGACCTATGCCGCCAAGATCGGCCGCTCGCAGCAGATCGAGATCTGCTTCGTGGTGCCGGCGGCGTTCGGGCTCGCCGGCGTCGGCACCCTGGATGCGATCCGCGACGAGGTCGGCCGGCTGATCGGCGGCGAGAGCCCCGACCGCTGGCTCACCATCATGTTCACGGGCGACCCCGAATGGGCACGGTGACCGGGCGCCCGCGCGGTACTATATGGGGCAGCGCGGCAAGGGAGTTGGACCATGACCCCGCAGGCACCGAGATCTCCGTCGGACGGCTGCCGCCTCGTGCGTGGCGGCGAGCAGTATGAGGGCAAGCAGGGTCTCCTCTACACGGTCGGCATCTCCGCCGAGACGGTGGGGGCCAGGGCGATCCATCTGCAGATGGTGACCATCCCGCCGGGCGCCCGCGCGAAGGCGCACAAGCATGCGGCGCACGAGACCGCGCTCTACGCGCTGCGCGGCGAATCCGGCGTCTGGCACGGCGAGCAGCTGGAGCACCACACCATCGTCCGTCCGGGCGACTATCTCTACATCCCGGCCAATGTCCCGCATCTGCCCTACAATCCGAGCCCGACCGAGAGCGTCGTGGCGCTCATCGCCCGCACCGACCCCAACGAGCAGGAGAGCGTGGTGCTGTTGCCGGAGCTGGACGGGCTGCACGCGGGCTGACGTCCGGACGGCCCATCACGTTGTGGAGCGGCGACCGGACCCGGTCGCCGCACGCAGCGCAGACGCTTGCCGCCTCGCCGACCGGAGGCTCCGCTGGTGCTACCGGTGCAGCACCAGCAGCGAGCGGGCGTCGAGGCAGAAGCTCGAGCCCAGGTCGGTGCGCCACTGGATGCGGGCGGTATGCGTGCCCGTCGACAGCGACTTGGTCTGCCAGCTGAAAGCGTGGGAGCTGCTGCTCTCGCCTGCCGAGATGAACGGCACCTCGCCGGGCGTCTGCTGCGCATTGTCGATCGTCAGCCGGACGAAGCCGGTGTCGAAGGCCTCGCTGCCCGACAGCGAGGCGGCACCGCTGAAGGTGACCACGACCGGGCTGGCGCTGCCGCTGACCGTGAAGATGCGCGTCATCTGCGGCACGGTCGCATAGCTCGTGGTGCTGGTGCAGGCGAAGACGATCTCGTCCACGCCGTCGAACTTGCTGATCACCCCCGACCGGCTGGTGGCCGCCTGCGCCTGGTGGAGGGCGGCGAGGCTGCCGACGAGGCACCCGGCCAGCATCAATCCAATCCGCACGCC
>JAPJRA010000510.1 GCA_030824835.1 Geminicoccaceae bacterium
CCATGCATTGCAGCGCCGGGAAGCGCACCGGCTGCGCGGCACCGCCGGCAGCTTCGGCTTGGCGCGCGTCTCCGCCTTGGCTGGAACGATCGAGGACCGGCTCGAGCGCAACGAGGCCGTGACTGATCTGCTGGCGGACCTCGACGAGGCCGTTTCCATGACCCGCGTCGCACTTGCCGAGTACGAGGTGGTAGCTCAAGCGGTGCCGGCATCCCCGCCCTAGCCCATGCCCGCCTCGTACCGCTGCCACCCTTGACAGGCATCGGCGTGACAGGAACGTTGCCTCGCCAGCCGGATGGCAACCGGCTTCCATCCACGGACAGGAGCGCCTGCGCATGAAAAGACTGATCGGTCTCGGACTCGGCGCCGTAGCGATCGCGGCACTGGCCGTGACAGGCGCGCCGGCCCGCGCCACGACACCCAAGGACGGCCTGGTCATGGCCGATTTCATCGACGACATCATCAGCCTCGACCCGGCCGAGGTGTTCGAATTCTCCGCGGCCGAGGCCCAGGCGCAGGTCTACGACCGCCTCGTCACCTACCCGCCGGACGATGTGAGCAAGCTCGAAGGCCTGGTGGCCGAGAGCTGGGCCGTGTCCGACGACGGCCTGCGGGTGACCTTCAAGATTCGCCCCGGCATCAAGTTTCACAGCGGCAACCCGCTGACGGCCGAGGATGTCGCCTATTCGCTGCAGCGCGTGGTCAAGCTCAATCTCTCGCCCGGCTTCATCCTGACCCAGTTCGGCTTCACGCCGGAGAACATGGCCGAGACCATCAAGGCCACGGACGACAGCACCCTGGTCCTGACCCTGGATCAGCCCTACGCCCCTACCTTCCTGCTCTACTGCCTGACCGCAGGGGTGGGCTCGGTGGTCGATTCGAAGCTGGTCAAGGAGCACGAGACGGACGGCGATATGGGCCACGCCTGGCTCAAGACCAACTCGGCCGGCTCCGGCCCGTTCAAGCTGCGCGCCTGGAAGGCCAACGAGAGCATCGCCTACGACGCGAACCCCGACTATTTTCGTGGGGCACCCAAGTTCAAGCGCGTGATCACGCGCCACATCCCCGAGGCCACGACCCAGCGCCTGCTGCTGGAGAAGGGCGACGTCGATATCGCCCGCAAGCTCACGCCCGAGGACATAGCCGCCGTCGCCAACAACGACGATATCGACATCACCCGCACCCCCAAGGGCGCCATCTGGTACATGGGGCTGAACCAGAAGAACCAGTATCTGGCCAAGCCCGAGGTCCGCGAGGCCCTGAAATGGCTTATCGACTACGACGCGCTGGTCGATACCATCCTGCAGGGCAAGGCGGTCGTGCACCAGGCCTTCCTGCCCGAGGGCTTCCTCGGCGCCATTCCCGACAAGCCCTACAAGCTCGACGTCGCCAAGGCCAAGGAGCTGCTGACCAAGGCGGGTCTGCCAGACGGCTTCAAGGTCACCATGAACGCGCGCAACAACTCGCCGAGCAAGGATCTGGCACAGGCCATCCAGGCGAGCTGGGCGCTGGCGGGGATCCAGGTCGAGATCATCCCCGGCGACGAGAAGCAGAACCTGACCGCGTACCGCGCGCGGCAGCATGACATCTATCTCGGCCGCTGGGGGCCCGACTACCAGGACCCGCACACCAATGCCGAGACCTTCGCGTCCAACCCCAACAATGCCGACGATGCCAAATCCAAGCCGCTGGCCTGGCGCAATGCCTGGGACATCCCCGAGATGACCAAGGTCACGCAGGCTGCCGTCCTCGAGCGTGACCCCGCCAAGCGGGCGGCCATCTACGAGGCGGAGCAGCGCGAGCACCAGCAGATCTCGCCGTTCGTCATCTTCGCCCAGGAGACCGAGGTCGCGGCCTCGCGCGACAACGTCAAGGGCATGATCTGGGGCCCGAGCTTCGACGACAACAAGTACTGGCAGGGCTACAAGGAGTAAGCGGCCGTGGGCCTGGCACACCATGCCGGGCCCACGCTACCTGAGCGCCAGCTTCATGCCCTCGTGCGAGACCTGGAAGCCGAGGCGCCGATAGAAACGATGGGCATCGAGGCGCTGTTTGTCCGTCGTCAGCTGCACCAGCACGCACCCACGCTCCCGTGCTTGCTCGATTGCCCATCGCATCATGGCGGCCCCGATGCCGTGGCCGCGCATCGCCGCGGCCACGCGGACCGATTCGATCTGTGCCCGCCATGCGCCACCGCGGCCGAGCCCCGGGATGAAGGTGAGCTGGAAGCACCCGACCAGCTCACTCCCCTGCGCCGCCACCAGCAGACGGTTGTTGGGGTCGGCCTCGATGGCGGCGAACGCCGCGAGGTAAGCCGGGTCGACAATGGCCGCCTCGCGGTCGCACCCCAGCATGTCGTCGGCCAGCATGGCCACGATGGCGGGTATGTCGGCGGCCCCGGCGTCACGGATGACGAGGTCCATGCTGCTCCAGTCGGATCGGTGCTCGCCCGCGCACCCTACCCCGATCAGCGGCGCGTGACGACGACCTCGAGATATTCACTGGGGACGACCATGGTTCGATCGCCCGAGCGGTTGAACTGACCGATCAGCGCCAGAAGATCGTGCTCCAGGGTCACCTGTCCCGCTGGCGGCAGCGCCGCGAAGGCCTTGAGCATCGGCCCATAATAGGTCCTGAAGATCTCGAGCCAATGCGCCGGGGACCGATAGCGGAACACAAAATGCCGCTGCGCCGCGGCGACGGAGGCGCCATGTGGCTCGAACAGCTCGGCCAGGCGGGCGGACGTGCCCCACAATGCCGGCGAGCGCGCGCCCGGAGGCGGTGGCACGTGCCGTCCGATCGTCTTGAACAACTGGCCGATGAAACCTTCGGGCGTCCAGTTGGCGAGGCCGATCCGCCCACCTCGCCGGCACACCCGGACCAGCTCCGCCGCGGCGCGATCCTGATCCGGGGTGAACATCACGCCGAAGCTGGAGACCACCACATCGAAGCTCTCGTCCGCGAAGGGCAGCGCCTCGGCGTCGGCCTCACGGAACTCGATGTCGAGCCGGTCCGACGCGGCCCGCTCGCGGGCTCGCTCCAGCAGGGCCGGCACATAGTCGGTGGCGACCACGTCGCACCAGCGGCGCGCCGCGGCCAGGGCCACGTTGCCGTTCCCGGCAGCCACGTCGAGCAGCCTCTGTCCCGCGCGGACGTCCAAGGTCTCGCACAGGGACTCGCCGACGATCTGAAGTGTGGTGCCGACCACGGCGTAGTCGCCGGACGACCAGGCGCCCTGCTGGCGGACCTTGAGGGCGGCGAGGTCGGGCTCGGCCGGCGGCGGATTTTGACTTAGAATCACAGCAGGATTATCCATTTCCATTCTCCAAGGGGTGGCTGGTCGTGCGCCACCGGCATCGCGTCGATAGCAACCGTAGCGGCCGCACGTGGAGGTGAGCGTGGTAGGCGGCGTGGAAACGTCCGTGGATTCGACAGCCCTGGGCCAGACCCGACATCATCCGCCGGTCGAGATCCGGTTGCTCGGCCCTTGTTCGATCCGCCGTCACGGCATCCCCCAAACCTTGCCGGCCTCCCGCAAGGTGCGGGCACTGCTAGCCTACCTGGCCCTGTCACCGCAGGCGGTGGCGCGGGGCCGCCTCTGCGAGCTGCTCTGGGACGTCCCGAGCGACCCGCGCGGCGAGCTCCGCTGGTGCCTCAGTAAGCTCAGGGGCCTCCTCGACGAGCCCGAACGGCATCGGGTGGTCACGGCAGCCGACACCGTCCGGCTCGATCTGGCGGATTGCGTCATCGACGCGATCCAGATAGCAGAGGCTGCCCGCAGCGTGCCGACCATCGCCATGGACCGCTTGCCGAAGCTCGCGGCCCTGTTCGCAGGCGACCTCCTGGACGGCCTGGAGGTCGACCGCAGCCCCGCCTTCGAC
>JAPJRA010000511.1 GCA_030824835.1 Geminicoccaceae bacterium
CGCATGTGGAGATGCCCGTTGCCCCGGACCGGTGCCGAGAAGATGCTGGACTATCGCCGTCGCAAGCGCGAGCAGGGGCTGCGGCTGGTGCAGCTTTGGGCCTTCGACCGTGATCTGCCAGAGTTCCGGCAGCGGCTGCGGCGCGAGGCCGAGTTGGTGCGCGGCCATGCCAGCACACTGGAGGCCAACGCGTTCCTCAGCGAGTTGCTCGACGAGCGGCTGGTCGACCTGGAGGCAGCGGAAGGTTGAGCCCGCGCCGGGGTGATGTCGTGCTGGTGCGCGGGCGGCGCGGCGAGCCTTATCAGGCCGTGGGTCGGCCGGCGCTGGTGGTCCAGAGTGGGGAGATCGACGCGGATGCCTATGACAGCGTGGTGGTCTGCCTGATCACCGGCTCGTCGACGCGCGGCGGCGTCTGCCGGGTCGAGATCGCGGCCTCGTCGGCAACGGGTCTCGAGCGCCCGTCCGAGATCATGGTCGAGAAAATCGCGGCAATCCCCCGGGCACAGGTCGGGCCGTCGATCGGAAGGGCGGATGCCGGGACGATGCGGCAGGTGGACCGGGCGCTGCTGCTGTTGCTTGAGTTGGCGTGATGTTTAACCAACGGCAGGGCGTAGGCCGGTGTATCTATGTCCGCATGGCGAAAAGGTTCCTGACCCAATACCTTTCGTAAAGCGGAGGTCGGCATGGGCGCGTGCCCCAATGGGTTAGGCAATAGAATCTATGCAGCGCCCATGAAAGCGGATCGGTATTGTTGCGGAAGATCGACCCACTGATCAAGCGCCCTCAACAGATGGTGGCATTGCCAGATCGCCATGAGGGACCAAAATCGACAGCGCTCCCGCATCTCTGTAACCGGACCGCTTTCGTTGATCTTATCAGGGTAGATGAACTGAGTCCCGGTACCGTTTGGATGTGATATCTCGCAAAGCATTCCATAGTTCGCAATTACAGAAAGAGTTTCGCGGACATTTGCTGGTGTACTATCCCATTTCATTATTGTCATCCGATTAAATGCTTGAGATAGGACGCCATGCTTTTTATCCAAATAATCAATATATTTGCGGTCTATCTGTTCGAGATGGCGAATCGCATCCATCACATGGATTGGTTGAATAGATCCGCCCTTAACGCCTGCGTAGAAGCGGGAGAGACGGTCCTTCAAACGATCGCTGTCCTGTGCCCTTATAAGACGCATCATGTCGTGGGTGTAAAGGCAAGCCATAGCGTTGGTTTCGATAAGAGACCGAGCAACAACGACAGCTGGAGCCAGTCGTTCCTCTAGTAAAAGAGATTGGATCGTACTTGCGAAATCAACGCATCGCTTTGGATAGCTATATGCAAGCTCAAACATTGAGAACAAGTGGGTGTTATTTGTATCAAAGTCAAACGAGATAGACTTTTCTGACCAGCCTTTAAGATCTCTTTGGACGCTTTCGAGACGTTCAATCGCCAAAGGCTCGATCCAAGATTTTCTATCGCGATCGGATTCTGATGTCATTTCACTCTCCAAGCGACTTCGTATTGCTAATATGATATCTAGCGCATCTTTACTGAAGATAAAATCTGTAAATTTTGTTATCAAACAGATTTCTGAATCAGCTTGCTGTTATGTCATCGGAATGCATAAGATTTTATGGTACAAGGGTAATCCAGTAACAAGTCCAAATCATGAAGTCTTTTGAGGCGGCGGAATGAGCGACAGGACCGAGTCCGCCACGACCCGAATCGGCACGTCCTCAAGGGTTGCGCCAGCAGCCACGCCGTTGGCGGCCAGGAGCTCGGGTGCCAGACCGACCATTATGTCGATCAACGCTTCCAGCGTCGCGGCCTCGGCGCAGAGGCCCGGCACGTCGTCGCTGGTGGCGATCCAGACGCGGGCATCCTCGTCCCAGGCGGCATCGACGCGGTAGGCGAGATCTGGCATGCGGCTCACTCGGTGACTCTTCAAGGTCGCACGCTACGGCCAACACGCGGCGCACTGCAAGCCGCTTGGCAACGCGACATTGCTGGGCGCCGGTCGATGCCGTCTAGGACTAGAGCCGAAGGTGGTCCGATAGCTTCGGCAGAAATGCTCCATTGAGCCAAACCCGGTTGCGATGGCGACGTCGAGCACCGACAGGCTGGTCTGCTCCAGCAGCTCCTTCGCCCGCTCCAGCCTCATCTCGCGGTCGAAGCGTTTGAAGGAGCGGCGTAGATGCGTCGCGAACAGCCGCTGCAACTGGCGCGGCGACACTCCCAGCGCCGCCGCCGCCTGTGCCAACGACGGCGGCTGCTCGATCGAGCGCTGGAGCAGGTCGATCGCCGCCAGCACCGTCGGGTTGCGCGTCCCGTAGCGCCGCATTGGCGCCACCTGCTGGGGTGCCTGGGCGTCGCGGATGCCCTGGTGGATCAGCTGGTCGGCGATGTCGAGGGCGAGGCTGGAGCCGTGCTCGGCGGAAATCGCGGTGAGAGCCAGGTCGATGCCGGCGGTGCCGCCGGCGCAGGTGGCGACGCGGCCGGAGCGCTCGAACAAGGAGCGGCGGGTCTCGACCTTGCGGTAGAGCTCGGCGAAGGCGACGATGCTCTCCCAGTGCAGGGTGACGGTGCGGCCGGCGAGCAGCCCGGCCTCGGCCAGCAGGAAGGCGCCGGTGTCGACGGCCCACAGCTCGGCACCCTTGCCGTCCAGGCGGCGCAGCCAGCGCAGCACGTCGCGGCCGGCGGCGGCCATGGGCTCGAAGCTGCTGCAGACGATGACGCGCTGGGCGGTGATCGGGTCGCGCACCGACAGCTCTGCGGTGATCGGCAGCCCGCTGCTCGAATGGACCATGCCGACCTCGGGGCTGACGAAGCGCCAGTGATACAGTTCGCGGCCGGCGAGGCGGTTGGCGATGCGGAACGGCTCCAGCACGGCGGACAGCGCCATCAGCGAGAAACGGGGCAGGAGCAGGACGGCGATCTCGAGCGGCATGGCACGATCCGTCAGGTTTGCGGCCGGATCGATCAATAGCGCGGCTGCGGAGGGCGTACCATGCCGGCAGTCGACGCGGTCGAGGGAGCGCTTGCCGCCATGAACAGAGAGGTCGTCGTCACCTGCGCCGTCACCGGTTCGGGCGACAGTGTGGGCAAGCATCCGGCGATCCCGGTGACCCCAGAGCAGATCGCCGCTGCCGCGATCGAGGCGGCGCAGGCGGGGGCTGCCGTAGCGCACATCCATGTCCGCGACCCGAAGACCGGCAAGGCGGCCAGACGGCCGGAGCTGTACCGCGAGGTGGTGCAGCGGGTCCGCGCCTCGGGCGTGGACGTGATCCTGAATCTCACCGCCGGCATGGGCGGCGACTTCATCCCGGACGACAACGAGCCCTGGCGTGGGGCCGCCGGCACCGACATGGCCTCGGTGGACGACCGTCTCGTCCATGTCGAGGAGCTGCGGCCGGAGATCTGCACGCTGGATTGCGGCAGCATGAACTACGCCCAGTCGGCCTACGTCAGCACGCCCGACATGCTCCGCGCCATGGCGGCCCGGATCAAGGAAGCGGGCGTCAAACCCGAGATGGAGGTGTTCGAGCTGGGCCATGTCTGGCAGGCGAAGATGCTGGTCGAGGAGGGATTGATCGCGGCACCGCCGCTGTTCCAGCTCTGCATGGGCATTCCTTATGGGGCCGAGGCCGACCCGCGCGCGGTGTTGGCGATGCGCGACATGCTGCCGGCGGAAGCGGTGTTCGCCGCGTTCGGCATCGGCCGGATGCAGATGCCGATGGTGGCGCAGGCCGTGCTGATGGGCGGCCATGTCCGGGTCGGGCTCGAGGACAATCTCTGGCTCGAAATGGGCGAGTACGCGTCGAACTGCGATCTGGTGCAGCGCGCCTGCGAGATCGTGCGCCTGCTGGGCGGGCGGGTGC
>JAPJRA010000512.1:0-445 GCA_030824835.1 Geminicoccaceae bacterium
CTACCAGGGCGGGCCGAACTGCTGCGTCGATCTCAGCCGCGTCGGCACCGAGCCGTTCGCCGACGCGCAGTTCGAGCTGCCGACCGGCGCCACGCTGACCTTCTTCCGCTACTGGGCGTTCGACAGCAATGCTGCCGACCTCGCCTTCTTCGTCTTCGAGGTCTGCCAGCCGGCCTTCGCCGCCGGCCCGCCGGTGATCAACACCATCGTCAGCACGGCCACCAGCGGCGCCCCCGGCAACATCTCGGGCAGCGTGGTCGTCAATCGCCCGGTCAACAACCACTCCTGCACCTATCTGGCGCGGGTCCGCTTCGATGCCGCGAGCACCAGCCTGACCCTGCAGAAGGTCCGCCTGCAGTTCAACCGCTAGGCCTGCGGCTCGTCACCGGCCCCGCGTTCGCTTTCTTGATCTGCGTCAAGGTGCCCTGACCGTCCTGGTCTAGAG
>JAPJRA010000512.1:455-3873 GCA_030824835.1 Geminicoccaceae bacterium
GTGGGCTCGTTTTTGTTTATTATCCCCTGGGGGGGGACTTGTGTATGGTGGCGGTGCGGGCCACCCTTTGGTGGCCGGCGGGCCGGGCACGGCAACAAGAACAGGGGGCCACCATGACGAGGACGGTAGGTCAGATGATCGGGCGTGACCGCGCCCTGCGCACCGGCCCGAAGACGCCGGTCGGTGAGGTCGCCCGGCTGATGGCGGAGGGCCGCTGCGGCAGCATCCTGGTCATGGAGGGCGAGGAGCTCTTGGGGATCTTCACCGAGCGGGATGCGCTGCGCCGGGTGCTGGCCGAGGGCCGGCCGGTGGAGACGGCGGTCGAGCAGGTGATGACGCGGCAGCCGGACACGATCGAGGCCGGCGCCAGCGCCGCCGACGCGATCCGCAAGATGGACGAGTTCTATTACTGGCACCTGCCGGTGGTCGAGAGCGGCAAGGTGGTGGGCGTGGTGTCGATCCGCGACCTGCCGTTCGGCGCCGCGGGCGGGATCGAGGACGAGATCGAGCAGCGGCATGCGCTGACCGAGCGGCTCTGGTAGGCGGGGCCGTGATACGGGTGGCGGCCGCGACGCTGGGTTGCATGGCGCTGGGTGCCGTGGGTGCCCGGGCCGAGCTGCCGGGCGATCCGGTGCGCGGCCACGCGCTGGCACAGGGCCTGTGCAGCACCTGCCATCTGGTCGATGCGCGCCAGCGCGGGCCGGTGCCCGACGGGGTGCCGAGCTTCATGGCGATCGCCGCCGACACCGGCGAAGGGGGCGAGCAGATGGCGGCGCAGCTGCTGCAGCCGCCGCACCCGCAAATGCCGCCGCCGCCGATCGACCGGCAGGGCTTGCGCGACCTCGTCGCCTACATCCGCTCGCTGGGCCCGTCCTGACCGTCGGCCGGCGGCCGCACATGGCGCACCTTGCCCATGGGGGTGCGCGGCAGGCTGGCATGGACGGTGAACCGGTGCGGCGTCTCGGGGCGAGACAGTAGCGGCGCCAGATGCAGCAGCAGCGCCGTCTCGTCGAGGCGCCGGCCCGGCCGCAGCACCAGATGCGCCACCGGCACGGCGCCGGCCCGATGGTCGGGCTCGGCCACGACCAGGGCCTCGCTGATCGCCGGATAGCCGAGCAGGGCCTCCTCGATAAGGTGCGGGTAGACCTTGTAGCCGCTGGTGACGATGACGTCGCCAAGGCGGTCCACGACGTAGAGATAGCCGTCGGCGTCGAGCCGGCCGAGGTCGCCGGTGCGCAGCCAGCTGTCCTGCAGCGCGGCCTCGGTCTCGTCGGGCCGGCCGGCATAGCCCAGCATCACCTGCGGGCCGCGCACCCAGATCTCGCCGACTTCGCCCGCGGCCACGGGGAGGCCGCCGGCATCGCGGATGGCGACGTCCGTGCCCGGGAGCGGCAGACCCACCGACCCCGGGCGGTCGAGGTGCTGGAGCGGGTTGCCGCAGGCGACCACGGGCGAGCACTCGGTGAGCCCGTAGCCCTGGGTCAGCGGCACGCCGGTGAAGCCCTCGAACCGCTGCCGCAGCGTGGCGGCCAGCGCCTCGCCGCCGCTGACACAGACCTTCAGGGACGCGAAATCCTGCGGCTGCACGCCCGGCAGGTCGAGCAACGCGTTGAACAGCGTCGGCACCCCGGCCATGAAGGTCGGGCGGTTACGGCGCAGCATGCGCAGGAAGCGCTCGGGCTCGAAGCGCGGCAGCAGGACGAGCTGGGCACCGATGGTGACGGCGAACAGCAGCACGGCCGTGAGCCCGAAGGCGTGGAAGAAGGGCAGGATCGCCACCAGCCGCTCCTCGCCGGGCTCCGCGGCCCCGAACCAGAGCCGGTTCTGCTCGGCGTTGGCGGCGAGATTGCGATGGCTGAGGACGGCACCGCGCGGGCGGCCGGTGGTGCCGGCGGTGTAGAGGATGGCCGCGGGCTCGCGGGCCGGGTCGGTGAGCTCGAGCGTCGGCGCCGGCCCTCCCACCAGGAGCTGCTCCCACGGCACCAGCAGCTCGTCCTGCCGCCAGGGGGCGCAAGCGGGCTCCGCCCGCATCCGGGCCATGAGCCGTTTGCGCACGGGCATGCCGGCCAGCAGGCTGCAGACGAAGACGTGATGCAGGTGGCTCGCGCGGAAGACGCCGACGCAACGGTCGAGCAGCTGCGGCACGTCCAGGGTCACCAGCATCTCGGTGCCCGAATCGTGCAGCTGCACCGCGATCTCGCGCTCCGCCAGCAGCGTGCTGAAATGGACGATGGTAGCCCCGCAGCGCAGGGCCGCGGACAGGGTGATGACGTAATAGGGCGAGTTGGGCAGGAGGATGCCGACGCGGCGGCCGGGCCCGATGCCGTGCAGGCGCATGCCGGCGGCGACCCGCTCGACCACGGCCGCCACCTCGGCATAGGTCCAGGCGCGGCCGTAGAAGTCGAGGAACGGCCGGTCGGGCCAGCGCCGTACCGTGGCCTCGAACAGGTCGACGACCGATCGGCCCGCGGGCTGGGGGTCGACGGCCAGGCCCTCCGGGTACTGGCGCAGCCACGGCCGCGACGACGTCAGATTTTCATGCATCGCAGAGCCTCCCTGGCGAATGCGACCGGGGCTTCCAGCCTAGCACCGGTCGCAGGGCCGGCGTTGATTTGGATCATCGGCACCGGTACGGCCAATTCTGCCACCAGTTGATCGAGATCAAAGCGCATTCGCGGGGCCGGCCTAGGCTGCACTCCGAAATTGGGCTCGCGGAGCGAAGGGAAGGGGCATCAGATGACGAAGTCCGACGACAAGGCGATGGGTGTGGTCGACCCGAGGCGGCTCATGGTCACCGCGGCTCAGGCGGCGGAATCGGGTCGTGCGTTCCTGCGCGGCATTCAGACCATGCACACCGAGCTGGTCAAGTTCTGGATCGGTCGCCTGGATCAGGACTGGATGCTGGTCGGCGAGCTCGCCAAGTGCCGGTCGCTGGACGAGGTGCTGCCGGTACAGCAGCGTTTCGTCCAGGAAATGATGCATGCCTACTCGGCACTGACCCCGCGGCTGCTGGCTCCCCTCGGGGCCGTCGGGCAGGCATTGGACGAGACCAAAGCCGGCGGGCGCAGCAGTGTGACCCACGACCAGGCTGCCTGAGCAGGTCCGGCGCGCCACTGCGTGGCGCGCCGCTGTCGGCCCGAGGGGAGGAGCAGGCCAGTGACGACCAAGGTGACATGGGTGCTGGTGGCGGATGCGGCCGGCGCCCGGTTGCTGCGGGCCGATGCGGCAAGCCGCAGCCTTGCGCTCGAGCGGACCTACCGGCACGAGGCCGGCCGCGCGAAGCCGAGCGAGCTGGTGGCGGACCGCCCCGGCCGGAGCTTCGATTCCAGCCACGCGGGCGGGCGCCATGCGATGGAGCCCGACACCGACCTGAAGCGGGCGGAGCTGCGACGCTTCGTGCGCGAGCTCGTAGGCGAGC
>JAPJRA010000513.1 GCA_030824835.1 Geminicoccaceae bacterium
ACCTCGGGTTGATCAGTTGCCACCCCTAATCTAGCGACCGACGTCCTCCCGATCAATGGAGAGCCCGATGCAGTCGCCCGTCTTTATTCCGGGTGACGCCGGGTATTCAGGCCGCGCGCCAATGGTGGCAGGCGACGTCATGGCCCGCCACAACGCGCTCCACGGCCGGGACCATGTCGGCGCAGATGGACGATGCCTTGGGGCACCGGGTCCGAAACACGCAGCCCGACGGCGGATCAAGTGGCGACGGCAGGTCGCCCATGAGGATGATCCGCCGGCGTGAGCGCTCCAGCTCCGGGTCGGGAATGGGCACCGCCGAGATGAGCGCCTGCGTGTAGGGATGCCGGGGCTGCCGATAAAGGGCATCCCTGTCCGCGATCTCGCACATGCGCCCGAGATAGAGGACCATGATGCGATGGCAGATGTGCCGGACGACGGCCAGATTGTGGCTGATGAAGATCAGCGATAGAGCGAACTCCCGCTGTAGCGACATCAGCAGGTTGACGATCTGCGCCTGGATCGAGACGTCCAGCGCCGATACCGGCTCGTCGCAGACGATGAGCCGCGGCCGCAAGATCATCGCCCGGGCGATGCCGATGCGCTGGCATTGGCCTCCAGAGAACTCGTGCGGATAGCGATTGATCATCTGCGGCAGCAGGCCCACCGCCCGCATCATCTCCTGCACTCGCTGCCTGACCTCGGCACGGGGTAGGCGCGGCTCGTGCGTCACCAAGGGCTCGGCGATGGTCTCGCCGATCGGCATGCGCGGGTCGAGACTTGCCAGCGGGTCCTGAAAGATGATTTGCAGGTCCTGCCGGAAGCGCTGCATCGCCGATGAATCGCGGCCGGCCAGATTCTCGCCCAGCCAGATGACCTGCCCCTCCGTCGACGGGATCAGCTGCAGCACGGCGCGGCCGAGCGTGGACTTGCCGCAGCCCGATTCGCCGACGATGCCCAACGTCTCCCCAGGTGCGAGATCGAACGACACGCCGTCGACCGCCTTCAGCGGGACATAGCGCCGGCGGAATACACCACCTGCCGGAATGGGGAAATGCACCTTGAGGTCGCGGACGCTGAGGATCGGGGCGCTCATGGCCGGCCCTCCAGGTGACAGGCCTTGAGGTGGCCGGGCCCGCATGTGGAGAGCAGCGGCCGCTCGGTCCGGCAGCGGTCGAACACATAGGGACAGCGATCGGCGAAGACACAGCCCGCCGGCAGCGCCTGGAGATTCGGCGGCTGACCCGGGATGGTCGCAAGCTCGCTGCCGACGGCGGCATCCAGGCGCGGCATGGAGAGCAGGAGGCCCAAGGTGTAGGGGTGCTGCGCGGCGCGGAAAAGCTGGTCCGCCGGGGCCATCTCGACGGTGCGGCCGGCATACATGACCATCACCCGCTCGCACAGACCGGCGACCACCCCCAGATCGTGCGTGATCAGCGCGATCGCCATCCCGAGCTCGCGCTTCAGCCGGCCCAGCAGCTCGAGAATCTGCGCCTGGACCGTAACGTCCAGTGCCGTCGTCGGCTCGTCGGCGATCAGCAGATCGGGCTCGCACAACAGGGTCATGGCGATCATCACCCGCTGCCGCATCCCCCCCGAGAACTCGTGCGGGTACATGTCGAAGCGTCGCGCGGCCTCGGGGATGCCCACCAGGTCGAGCATGGCGATGCCGCGCTTCCTGGCCTCGGCCTCGCTCAGCCCCTTGTGCTCCCGCAGCACCTCGGTCATCTGCCGCGAGATCTTCAAGAACGGGTTCAGCGACGTCATCGGGTCCTGGAAGATCATGCCGATCCTCGCACCACGAATGGCATTCAGCTGCGCCGCCGGCAGATTGAGGATCTCCCTGCCGCGATAGCGCACGGAGCCCAAGCTGCGGCCATTCTTGGCCAGGAGACCCATCACGGCCAGGAAGATCTGGGTCTTACCGGATCCGCTTTCACCAACCACACCCAGGCTCTCGCCTTCATCGATGGTGAAATCGACCGCATCCGCGGCCAGCACCTCGCCGTCCGGCGTAGCAAAGCGCGTGGTCAGATCCTGGACTTCGAGCACCGCCATGTTCTCAGGCTTCCAGCTTTGGGCGTGACGTGGCGCAGCGGTGCGCGCGTCTATCTGTCCTTGGGATCGAGCGCATCGCGCAGGCCGTCGCCAATGAAGTTGAAGGCAAACAGGGTGACCGCCAGGAATGCCGCCGGGTAGATCAGCATCCAGGGCGCGCTTTCCATCTGCCCGGCCCCCTCGGAGATCAGCACGCCCCACGACGTGTAGGGCTCCTGCACGCCCAGGCCCAGGAACGACAGGAAGCTCTCGGTCATGATCACCTCGGGCACGGTCAAGGTGACGTAGACGACCACCGGACCCAGCACGTTGGGAATGATGTGGCGCAGCACGATGCGCCAGCGTGAGACGCCGGCCGCATGGGCCGCCTCGATGAACTCCTTGCGCTTCACCGACAGCGTCTGCCCGCGCACGATCCGCGCCATCGTCAGCCACTCGACGGCGCCCAGCGCCACGAACAGGAGGATGATGTTGCGGCCGAAGACGACCATCAGGATGATGACGAAGAACATGAACGGCAGGGAGTAAAGGATGTCGACGATGCGCATCATGACCTCGTCGACCTTGCCGCCGAGGAAGCCCGAGATGGCCCCGTAGAGCACGCCGATCGCAAGGCTCACCAAAGTCGCCGCAAATCCCACCGCCAGCGACACCCGGGCGCCATAGAGCACCCGCACGAACAGGTCGCGACCGTTGTTGTCGGTACCGAACCAGTGCGCGTTGGCGTAGTCCGGCGGCATCCCGATCCGGTCCCAGTAGACCTCGTCGAAAGGGTGCGGGCTGAGCCAAGGAGCGAAGGCCGCCCCCAGCAGGATCAGCATCAGCAGCACCATCGACACGACGGCAGCCTTGTTGCGGAACAGTCTCCGGCGCGCATCCTGCCACAGTGAGCGGCCTTCGACCTCGCCCGAATGGGCCAACAGATCGGCGCGCGCCTGCATGGCCATGTCAGTCGGCCCTCACCTTGGGGTCAAGCAGACCGTAGATCAGATCGACGGCGAGATTGAGCAGGATGATGATCGTGGCATAGACGATGACGACCCCCATGACGACGGTGTAATCACGGTTCAGGGCACTCTGTACGAAGTAGCGGCCAATACCTGGAATGCTGAAGATCGTCTCGATGACGACGGATCCGGTCAGCAGGGCCGCCGTCATCGGCCCCAGGTAGGAGACCACGGGCAGCATGGCCCCCGGCAGCGCGTGGCGCAGCAGGACCAGCCGTTCCCGCAGGCCCTTTGCCCGCGCCGTGCGGACATAGTTCGCATGCAGCTGCTCGATCATGGCGCCACGTGAGAGCCTGGCGACGCGCGCCACTTGCGGCAGGGCCAGGGACACGACGGGCAGGATGAGAAACCGCAGACTGCCACCGCCCCAGCCGCCCGCCGGCAGCCAGCCGAGATAGACCCCGAACACCAAGGTGAGAAGTGGCGCCATGACGAAGCTGGGGATCGCGATCCCGATCATGGCCAACGACATCACCGAGTAATCGACCCAGCTGTTCTGCCGCAGCGCCGCGACGATGCCGGCCGCGAGCCCGAGCACGACGGCCAGCACCACCGCCAGTCCACCCACCTTGAAGCTCGCTGGTGCGCCCCTGACCAGCAGCTCCGAGACGGTGAAGTCCTTGGTCCGATATGACGGCCCAAAGTCGCCGTGGAGCACCCCACCCAGATAGCGGACATATTGCTGCCACAGCGGCTCGTCGAGATGGTAGGCGCGCTCGATGTTGCGCAGGATGTCCGGCGGGATGGGCCGCTCCTGGTCGAACGGCCCGCCCGGCGCCAGCCGCATCATGTAGAAGCTGAGCGTCACGA
>JAPJRA010000514.1 GCA_030824835.1 Geminicoccaceae bacterium
TCGCTGGGCGCGAGCGGATGAAACTGATGCCGGCGATGAGACTGGACCAGCTCGCCTTCTCGCGTCTGGCCGAGGCGCCTCGATACCCGATCGCCGCGACGAGCGCCGCGGTCAGGGCGAATGACGCCGTGGCCGCGCCGAAGACGACGGTGGCGCCGAAGGCATAGAGCACGCCGCCCAGGGCCGGCCCGATGATGGTGGCCGTCTGCCACATCGACGAGTTCCAGGCGACCGCGTTCTGGAACTGTGCCGCTGGCACCAGATTGGGGAGGAGCGCCTGACCGGCCGGATTGGCGAATGCCCGCGCCGTGCCGTAGAGCACGATGAGGGCATAGATGGGCCAGACCGTGGTGCTGCCGGTCCAGGCGTGGGCGAACAGCCCGGCGGCGGACGCGGTGGTGACGGTAAAGCAGACGAGCAGCACGGCGCGCCGGTCGAAGCGGTCGGCGACATGCCCGGTGACCAGGGCCAAGCAGATCGCCGGCAGGAACCCGGCCAAGCCGACCAAGCCCAGCGCCAGCGGATCGCGGGTCAGCTCGTAGACCAGCCAGCCTACCCCCACATTCTGCATCTGGATCGCCAGCGCCGACAGGAAGCGCGACCCGCCATAGAGCACGAAATCCCGGTGCCGGAACGCTGCCCAACCGCCGACGCTGTCTCTGCTCGCTTCAGTCGCTGTCATCCTGGAGTCCTCGGTCGGGCACGCACAGCCCGCCGAGCGGACCTAGCCGATGCCGGGCGTGTCGAGGAGGGGGATCGCGCCCACGCCGTGCATGGCTGGCATCACCGGCTCGTGGTGGCGCAGGCCGAGCTGCGCAGGCGCATGATGGCCCGCATCACACCCGGCAGCTCGGCCAGAACCTTCAGGCGACCGATCAGTGAGTAGCCCCGGTTGGTTCGCTTGCCGATGTCGTCGGCGAGCAGATGGCCATGATCCGGGCGCATCAGGGGGCTCCGCATGGTCCTGAGCTGCCGCGTGCCGTCCCGCTTCCTCGGCGAGCAGGATGGCAACGACGCCGATCATGTCGTTGCCGCCGTCGAAATGCGCCGCTTTGTGAAAGGACCCGTCTGGCTCCACGATGACGTTGCGTAGATAGGCGAAGTTGGCGCGGGCGGCGAACTCGGCGGCCATCGCCACGACATCGTTGTCGGCGTGGGCACCGAGCGAGCCGATGCAGAAGGTCAGCCCGTTGGCCGGGCTGTCGACGGCCGCGACCACCGAGCGCAGGTCCGCCGCGGTCGAGACCACGCGCGGCAGGCCGGAGAGCGGGAAGGGTGGGTCGTCAAGATCCACCGCCAGACGCACGCCCAATGATTCGGCTATCGGGACGACTGCCCGCAGGAAAGGCACGAGATTGGCCCAAGTCTGTTCAATTCACCTGCCCGTTGGATGCCGAACGCGCTCCGGCGAGGCCGTTGGCGACGATTACCTGTGACATCCCAGAAGAGCATCTCGCGGGGATGGTTGACGGGACTGCAGGAGCAAGAGCGGAAGCAGGGACCTAGCCATCCGCAGATGTCAGGAACACCTCCTCACCGGCCCCGAGCGGCACCGGCTGCGGTCGCTCGCAGCTGGTCTTGATCCGGATCTGGCGCCCTTCGACGGAAGAGCGCTCGAGCGACTCCATCACCTCCAGCACGTGCAGCGCCAGTTCGCCGCTCGCCCGATGCGGCCGGCCCTCAGTGATGGCGCACGCCATGTCCAATACGCCCACCATCCGGTAGTCGGCGACATCGGCGCCGGCATTGGTCTTTCGGTTCGGCTGACCAAAAGGATGGGCCTCGATCGGCAGCTCCTGCCAGTCGCCGCTTCGCTCGGAGACGCGCACGCTGCCACCGAAGAAGTTGGGGTCCGGGTTGAGCAGGCTGCCGGTCGTGCCATAGAGCTCGATCGGCAGGCGAGCGTGCTTCCAGATGTCCCACGACATCGTCACGGCGACGTTGGCGCCGTTGGCGAAGGCGAGCACGCCGTTGACCGTGGTCGACACCTCGACCTCGATCACCTCACCACGACGGGGCTCACTGGTTACCGTGCGCGTGGCCTGGGCGCGCGAGGCATGAGCCGTGACACTCTCGACCGGTCCTAGGCAGTTGACGAGTTGGGTGATCGGGTAACCGCCGATATCGAGCACGGGACCTCCGCCGCGCTTGAAGAAGAAGGACGGATTGGGGTGCCAGCTCTCCATGCCGGGGCCAGCAAAGCAGACGGCACCACCGACGACACGGCCGATGCGGCCAGCGTCGATTGCCGCCCGCACCGCTTGGTGGCTGGCGCCAAGGAACGTGTCCGGGGCCGAGCCGATGCGGACGCATTTCGCAGCCGCGGCTGCCGTGAGCTCGCGCGCTTCGGCGAACGTGGCGGCGAACGGCTTTTCCGAATAGACATGCTTGCCGGCGGCCACCACGCGATGGCTCACCTCGGCGTGGGCCAGCGGCACGGTGAGGTTGACGAGGATCGCGATCTCGGGATCGGCCAGCAGCTCCTCCATCGAGACCGCGGCCACGCCGTAGGTCTCGGCCCGTGCCCTGGCCACCCCGGGATCGAGGTCAGTCACGGCCTTGACCGTCACCAGCCGCGAGCGAGCGCCACCCTTGAGATAGGCGTCGCTGATGTTGCCGCAGCCGATGATGCCGAGCTTGATCTGTTCCATAGGCGTCTTCCTCAGGCCGGGAGCTGCAGCAGGTAGGCGCGGCTGGCACGCGCGAAGGCTACCGGGTCCTTGGGCTTGTCGTGCTCCAGGACCATCCACTTGGCACCGAGGGCCAGCGACTGCCGCCACAGCGCGGGCCAATCGAGGACTCCCTCGCCGACGTCGCACCAGCCGTCCTGGTCGAGATTCTGGCCCGCCTTGGCGATGTCCTTGACGTGTACGGCGGCGAGACGGTCGCGGTGGCGCTCGATCCAGGCGAGGGGATCCGCGCCGCCACGGACGAGCCAGGCGAGGTCGGCCTCGAAGGTCAGCGGCGAACCCGCGGCCCCTTCGAGCAGCAGCTCGAGGGGCGTGCGGCCATCCTGGAACGCGCGCAGCTCCCAGTGATGGTTGTGATAGCCCAGGCCCAGCCCATGTTCGGCCAGCTGTTGCGCCATCCGCCCGAGCTCCGCGCCGACGGCACGCCAGGCGTTCGCCGATCCTTCGCGCTCCTCCACCGGCACGGCCGGCATGAACAAGTGCCGGAGTCCGATGATCCTCGCCTGCTCGGCCACCCAGTCGAGGCGGGTCCGCAGGTCCTGCATGCCGACATGGCCGGTCGGCGCCTTGATGCCGCGTGCATCGAGCTTGGCTCGCGTGGCCTTAGCGTCGGTCAGATGGCCGCCCACCGTTTCCACCTGCCGGAAGCCGAGTTCGGCCAGGGCATCGAGCTGGCGGTCGACGTCGCCATAGTCCCGCAGCGAGTAGAGCTGGATCGAGAGTTCGTCCGCGATGTGCATGTGATCCCTTCCTGGCGCCGACCGGCGCCGGCCATTTGAGGAGGACGGCTGCGCCTACAAACGCACACCTGTGTCGGTCGCGAAGACCGAGATGCGGGTCGGATCCAGGGCCAGGGATAGCTGGTCCCCGGGCATCGCCTGCTGGTCGCCGGCGGTGCGCACCTGGACCGTGCGTTCGCCGTCGCTGCACCAGATCACGGTGTCCGCGCCCATAGGCTCGACGATGTCGACCTTGAAGCCGGGCCAGATGCCGGCTTGGCCGATCCCCAGATGCTCGGGCCGCACACCAAGCGTGACCGGCATGCCGCCTGCAGGCGTGGTCTGGAACGGGTAGGCGCTCAAGGGCAGCGAGCGGCCGCCGGCCAAGAATTCCGGCCCGGCGCCGTTGCTCTCGAGCCTGCCCTCGATGAAGTTCATCTGCGGCGAGC